>NZ_JBNNVR010000094.1:0-20829 GCF_050280645.1 Pseudomonas sp. NPDC089554 | reverse complement strand
TGAGCTTCCATGCCGACCAGCCAAGGGCCAGGCCGGCCAGAATCAACCCCATTTCCAGCAGCAGCAGGAATTTGCGTCTCACGAATTCATGACCAACCACAGCTTGCCGGAAATCGGCGACATGTTTGGCGGCCGTGACCACACCACTGTGTTGCACGCATGCCGCAAGATCAACGAATTGAAGGAATCCGACGCGGACATCCGCGAGGACTACAAGAACCTGCTGCGGACCCTGACCACCTGAAGGCGGTCGGTGCAGCTTATTGAAGGCAAGGGACTAGACCATGCATTTCACCATTCAACGCGAAGCCCTGTTGAAACCCCTGCAACTGGTCGCAGGCGTCGTCGAGCGCCGCCAGACCTTGCCGGTTCTGTCCAACGTGCTGTTGGTCGTGCAAGGCCAGCAACTGTCGTTGACCGGTACCGACCTGGAAGTCGAACTGGTTGGCCGCGTGCAGCTGGAAGAGCCGGCTGAGCCAGGCGAGATCACCGTTCCTGCGCGCAAGCTGATGGACATCTGCAAGAGCCTGCCCAGCGACGTGCTGATCGACGTCAAGGTCGAGGACCAGAAGCTGCTGGTCAAGGCTGGCCGTAGCCGCTTCACCCTGTCTACCCTGCCGGCCAACGATTTTCCGACCGTGGAAGAAGGCCCTGGCTCGCTCACCTGCAACCTGGAGCAAAGCAAGCTGCGCCGCCTGATCGAGCGCACCAGCTTCGCCATGGCCCAGCAGGACGTGCGCTACTACTTGAACGGGATGCTGCTGGAAGTCTCCACCGACACCCTGCGCGCAGTTGCCACCGATGGTCACCGCCTGGCCCTGTGTGCCATGCAGGCGCCTATCGGCCAAGCCGAGCGCCACCAGGTGATCGTGCCACGCAAAGGTATCCTTGAACTGGCGCGTCTGCTGACCGACCCGGAAGGCATGGTCAGTATCGTCCTGGGCCAGCACCACATTCGCGCTACCACCGGTGAGTTCACCTTCACCTCCAAGCTGGTGGACGGCAAGTTCCCAGACTACGAGCGTGTACTGCCCAAGGGCGGTGACAAGCTGGTGCTCGGTGACCGCCAGGCGCTGCGTGAGGCCTTCAGCCGTACCGCGATCCTGTCCAACGAAAAATACCGTGGCATTCGCCTGCAATTGGCTTCTGGCCAGTTGAAGATTCAGGCCAACAACCCTGAGCAAGAAGAAGCGGAAGAAGAAATTGGCGTCGACTATGAAGGTGGCTCGCTGGAGATTGGCTTCAACGTCAGCTACCTGCTGGACGTGCTGGGCGTCATGACCACTGAGCAGGTTCGTCTGATCCTTTCCGACTCCAACAGCAGTGCCCTGCTGCAGGAAGCCGGCAATGACGACTCTTCCTACGTTGTCATGCCGATGCGTCTGTAACCCGTAGCAGGCCAAATGTCCCTTCGACGTATTTCGGTCACCGCGGTGCGCAACCTGCACCCGGTGACCCTCTCCCCCTCTCCCCGTATCAATATCCTCTACGGTGCCAATGGCAGCGGCAAAACCAGTGTGCTCGAGGCTGTGCATCTGCTTGGCTTGGCGCGCTCGTTTCGCAGTACCCGCCTAAACCCTGTCATTCAGTATGAGCAGCCTACCTGCACGGTGTTTGGCCAAGTAGAGGTGGGAGATGAAGGGGCGACTAGCAACCTTGGGGTATCCCGGGAACGCCAGGGCGAGTTCACCATTCGAATCGACGGCCAGAATGCACGCAGTGCGGCGCAACTGGCTGAGCTGTTGCCACTGCAACTGATCAACCCAGACAGCTTCCGCTTGCTTGAAGGCGCACCAAAAGTCCGCAGGCAATTTCTGGACTGGGGTGTGTTCCACGTGGAACCTCGTTTCATGGCCACCTGGCAGCGCCTGCAGAAGGCCCTGCGGCAGCGGAACTCATGGCTGCGGCATGGTACACTTGACGCCGCTTCGCAAGCCGCCTGGGACCGGGAGTTGTGCCTGGCCAGCGCAGAAATAGATGAATACCGTCGCAATTACATCAAGGCCTTGAAGCCTGTCTTCGAGCGAACCCTGAGTGAACTGGTCGAGCTGGAAGGTTTGACCCTGAGCTATTACCGGGGCTGGGATAAAGACCGCGAACTCGTCGACGTACTCGCAGGTTCCCTTCTCCGCGACCAGCAAATGGGACATACCCAAGCCGGTCCGCAACGCGCTGACTTGCGCCTGCGATTGGGCGCCAACAATGCCGCCGACATCCTGTCTCGGGGTCAGCAGAAGCTTGTTGTATGTGCCCTTCGAATTGCCCAGGGGCATCTCGTCAGCCAGGTTCGCCGCGGTCAATGTATTTATCTGGTGGATGACTTGCCGTCCGAACTGGACGAGCAACACCGCCGCGCACTGTGCCGCTTGCTTGAAGAATTACACTGCCAGGTATTCATCACCTGTGTAGACCACGAATTACTGAGGGAAGGCTGGCAGACGGAAACGCCAGTTGCCTTGTTCCACGTGGAACAAGGCTGTATCACCCAGACCCACGACCATCGGGAGTGAAGGCATGAGCGAAAATCAAACGTACGACTCCTCCAGCATCAAGGTGCTGAAAGGGCTGGATGCCGTACGCAAGCGTCCCGGCATGTACATTGGCGACACCGATGATGGTAGCGGCCTGCACCACATGGTCTTCGAGGTGGTCGACAACTCGATCGACGAGGCCCTCGCCGGCCACTGTGACGACATCACCGTCATCATTCACCCGGACGAATCCATCAGTGTGCGCGACAACGGTCGCGGCATTCCGGTTGATGTGCATAAAGAAGAAGGGGTTTCGGCAGCCGAGGTCATCATGACCGTGCTGCACGCTGGCGGTAAGTTCGACGACAACTCCTACAAGGTGTCTGGCGGTCTGCACGGTGTAGGTGTTTCCGTGGTGAACGCGCTGTCCGAGCAGCTGGTGCTGACAGTGCGCCGCAGCGGCAAGATCTGGGAACAAACCTACGTTCACGGTGTTCCACAAGCGCCGATGGCCGTGGTGGGTGATAGTGAAAGCACCGGTACCCATATCCACTTCAAGCCTTCCGCTGAAACCTTCAAGAACATCCACTTCAGCTGGGACATCCTGGCCAAGCGTATTCGTGAGCTGTCGTTCCTCAACTCGGGCGTCGGCATCCTGCTCAAGGATGAACGCTCCGGCAAGGAAGAGTTCTTCAAGTACGAAGGTGGCCTGCGCGCGTTCGTCGAGTACTTGAACACCAACAAGACCCCGGTGAATTCCCAGGTATTCCACTTCAACGTCCAGCGTGACGATGGTGTGGGCGTGGAAGTGGCGCTGCAGTGGAACGACAGCTTCAACGAAAATCTGCTGTGCTTCACCAACAACATTCCTCAGCGTGATGGCGGTACTCACCTGGTGGGCTTCCGTTCCTCCCTGACCCGTAGCCTGAACAGCTACATCGAGCAGGAAGGCCTGGCGAAGAAGAACAAGGTCGCCACCACCGGTGACGACGCCCGTGAAGGCCTGACCGCGATCATTTCGGTCAAGGTGCCAGACCCGAAGTTCAGCTCCCAGACCAAGGACAAGCTGGTTTCCTCGGAAGTGAAAACGGCCGTGGAACAGGAGATGAACAAATACTTCGCCGACTTCCTGCTGGAGAACCCCAACGAAGCCAAGGCTGTTGTTGGCAAGATGATCGATGCTGCGCGTGCCCGTGAGGCTGCGCGCAAGGCGCGGGAAATGACCCGCCGCAAGGGCGCACTGGATATCGCTGGCCTGCCGGGCAAGCTTGCCGACTGCCAGGAGAAAGACCCTGCCCTCTCCGAACTGTACCTGGTGGAGGGTGACTCCGCCGGTGGTTCCGCCAAGCAAGGCCGTAACCGCCGTACCCAGGCGATTCTGCCGCTCAAGGGCAAGATCCTCAACGTCGAGAAGGCGCGTTTCGACAAGATGATTTCGTCCCAGGAAGTCGGCACGCTGATCACCGCACTGGGCTGTGGCATCGGCCGCGAAGAGTACAACATCGACAAGCTGCGTTATCACAACATCATCATCATGACCGATGCTGACGTTGACGGTTCGCACATCCGTACCCTGTTGCTGACCTTCTTCTTCCGTCAGCTGCCGGAGCTGGTCGAGCGTGGTTACATCTACATTGCCCAGCCGCCGCTGTACAAGGTCAAGAAGGGCAAGCAAGAGCAGTACATCAAGGACGACGAGGCCATGGAAGAGTACATGACCCAGTCGGCCCTCGAAGATGCCAGCTTGCACCTGGATGAGTCGGCCCCGGCGGTTTCCGGTGTGCAACTGGAAAGCCTGGTGAACGAGTTCCGGGCTGTGATGAAGACACTCAAGCGCCTGTCGCGCCTGTATCCGCAGGATCTGACCGAGCACTTCATCTACCTGCCGGAAGTACCGCTTGAGCAACTGGCCGATCACGCCGCCATGCAAGCCTGGCTGGCGAAGTTCCAGGCACGCCTGAGCGAAAGCCAGAAATCTGGCCTGGTCTATCAAGCCAGCCTGCGTGAAGACAAAGAGCGCAATGTGTGGCTGCCGGAAGTGGAAGTCACCTCCCATGGCCTGGCCAGCTATGTCACCTTCAACCGCGACTTCTTCGGCAGCAATGACTACCGCACCGTCGTGGCCCTGGGCAGCAAGCTGAGCACTCTGCTCGGCGAAGGTGCCTATGTGCAGCGTGGCGAGCGCCGCAAGGCGGTTACCGAGTTCAAGGAAGCCCTTGACTGGCTGATGAACGAGACCTCCAAGCGTCATACCATCCAGCGCTATAAAGGGCTGGGTGAGATGAACCCGGACCAGCTGTGGGAAACCACCATGGACCCGACCGTGCGCCGTATGCTCAAGGTGACCATCGAAGACGCGATCGCTGCCGACCAGATCTTCAACACCCTGATGGGCGATGCGGTGGAACCTCGCCGCGACTTCATCGAAAGCAACGCTTTGTCGGTGTCCAACCTGGACTTCTGATGCGCTGTCGATGGGCACATTAAGTGTCGCAAGTGGGCGAGTTACTGTCGCTGTCTAGGGAAAACCCCGGCCGTGGTGTCGGGGTTTTTCTTTGTGGCGTAGCCTAGTCAAAGCGATACGCACCTTGCTCCAAGCCCTTGTTTAGGTTTCTATGGGCGATATGATGGAACATGGTTCCAGCTTCATCGAAACTAACCGCATCGCTGCTTGACTGCTGTTGGCCAAGCATCGAGGAATCCAGATCCCCTATGATCTGCTGTACGATAGGATACTGGTGCGGATGAAGGTAATTTCTTAATTTCGGCGAAACTGTGTATGAAACAGGTGGTTTAGAAAGACCGGAAGATATGCCATAGCCGCTCAAGATCATTCGATCGCGAAACCTTCTCACTAAGTTTGAAATGGATTCACCCAAAAGGCTGCCAAATGGCAGCCTTTTTGTTTGTCACCCGCATATAGCTAAGCGCATCCAGCACCTCAGAAACTGTAGCCCCCCCTCCAATTGGTAGACCGCTGAGATTTGGTGCCCATATTGCCTCCTGTAAGTGAGGCATCTGAAACTGCTGACTTGCCTGTTCGTGACAGGGAGACGAAGCAGCGTCGCCTCGATAGTCAAACGCTTGAATGCATTTGGGCAAGAAAATGCTGCTTTGCGTACCCAACGCCATGCTTGATCGCTTCAAACTATTGGCTCAGTTCATGGAGAAACTGGGCGGTTAAACGGGACGCTGAGACCGGTCAGTTTATGGACGTAAAAACTTCGGACAAAACGCCCTTCAAAGGCGTCCGCAAAGAGAAGTAAGGAGTAAATATGAGCGCGAAATTCGAGATTTTTCTGGGTATCAACCGGCAGTATTACTTCCGCCTCAAAGCCCCTAATGGTGAAAAAATCCTTGCAAGCGAGGCCTACACCACTAAGGCAAATTGCCAAAACGGCATTCAGTCCGTCAAAGCACATGCTCCTTACGACATCTACTACAAAAAGCACGGGTCCACTAACGCGCAGTATTACTTCACCCTGAACGCCAGTAATGGCCAGGTGATCGGTACGAGCGAAACCTACACTACATCCCAAGCCCGTGATGGTGGAATTGCTGCGGTCAAAGCATACGCCCCAACCGCTCCGACTGTAGACCTGACTTAAACCGTAGGGTCACCATTTCCAGCCCCTTCTTCTAGGGGCTTTTTTTGCCCTGACAAAAGGGGGGCAACCCACCCGCCGGTGGGTGCCGCAGCACGGTTAATCCTCATCTGATTTTTGGCGCGTCCAAGGCTGGTGTGTGGGGAGTGGGAGGCGCGATGTACCTGCTTTAGCACGTTTACCGTTTACTGTTATTGCGACGAAACCAAAAGCTGCGCTTCGATTTGAAAGGCCTCCTCCACTGACAGACCATTCATGATATGTTCAATGATGGCCTCTCGCAGGAAACGAATGTTGCTTGGGTAGGCATGTGCTTGGTCGCGATAATGGGTGGCCATCAGCCTTTTAGCTTGCTCTCGGGGCAGTCGTCGAAGAGGGGTTACCGCTTTTTCGGAATTTCGGCCGTACACATCAAAGTCTTGATCGACTGTGGTCCAGTCAAATGCAAAGCAGCGCTGCTGCTCCACATGGCAGTCGTGTTGCCACATCGCACTGCCAGGGTATTGATCCCCAGCACTGACGATTATCAGGGTCAATCGTGGTAGCTCGCGCTCTTCTACGAAGTCATAGATTACCCAGAGAATGCGCCCCATCCGTACTGGTATCAGATTTTTTACTCGCTGATCATCAGGGTAACGGGCTTGGGCGCGTTCGATCAGCTGGCCATAGGTCAGAATCATACGAGCAGTGGCTAGTTCGATTAGAAGCGGATAGAGCAGTCTCGCAAGTTGTACATCCAGCAACGTTCGGGTCATGGTGAGTTCTTTCTGGATTTATAAGAAAGGGTTCAGGCAGCTTTCGCCTATGGGGGTTACACGAGTGGTTGCTTCACTCGATCAAGGCCACCCTCTTTTTTCCATGCTTCAAATCTGTGATTCGCGGCGCTGAAGGAGATCTGCATTTCAGCGCCTACCGCATAACGACTTTTTCCGGCATCAAACAGGCGATAACAGATCTCTACCCCACGATCCGTCAATTTGCCGTCTTCATGCTTGTTGGTTGGGTCGCGTGGATCGTACTCGGGTGTCTCTTCGCCCTCGACCAGCAAGGCTTTCAAATTAGCGAATCCAACGAGAACGCGTTCCAATCCCAAGGTGATGTCATCAATGGCTTCGGCTATCGCGGTAGGGGAGGTAATCATGAGATGCGTCTCTGTAATGTGGTTATAGAGAACAAAACTATCTCGTCACCTTGAGTTATGCAAGCTCTTTGTAACGTACCTACAGAGAGCTATGTGCTTTAGCCTAAGAAATGCGTCGCTTGTCACCTTCTGGTGCGCGGGGATAGCGTAGCTATACGCCAGCTTGGGCCACGACCATGTCGGCAAGTGCCCTCCGTTAAAAACGACATTAAATTGGGACTGATTACCGTGAAACGACACGAATTTTGTTCCGGGAACGACACTATTAGTGCTCATGTTCCACGTGGAACCCGCTTGGCTCTTGGAGCCGCCGCGACAATTAATGTGCCTATCGACATGCGCTAGGTTCGAACCGCAAATTAAAAAAGCCAAGGTCGCGAGACCTTGGCTTTTTTATTTCCCATCGCTCTTTGATTTATTCACAACTAGCCCTGGCGGATGCCAAAAAGCGGTCTAGGCTGAGCAAACCGAAAAGGAAGTCATCATTTTGCCAGTATCCGCGCAGGGCCGCGCAAACTCCCCTCTGGGCGCATTGCGCCTGCGCAGCTTCCCTCTCGTGTGAACCCGGTTTTCCTTTCGCGCCCTCGGTATCAAGCACCGAGCGGCCGAACCTTGTTGTCCCACTCGACGTATCAAGGAGTAGCCATGTGCACCATTGGAGCCGTTTTTAGTGAGGGGCGCCTCAGCACCTTCAAGCAGTGCGACCTGATACCGGTCACGCACTTCGACGAGCCGCAGCTTCGTCAGGGCCGTAATGGCGTCGGCAGTTACCTGGCGATGACTCGCCAGGGTGGTGGCAGAATGTGGGCGGGCTACAACGACCAGGGCGTTTCCTTCGTGGCAGCGGATGCCTACACCACCACCGCAGCGGGCAACTACACCACCGATGACCAGGTAAATGCGCTGTTCGCGGCCTACGAAGACAGCATCAAAAGCTACACCACTGCCACTGAAGCTGCGCAAAGCCTGGCCAAGTTCTACCAGACCATGGGCGCAAACACGCCCTTTCCTGCCCCGGATATTTCCTTGATCACCGGTTGGGCCGATAGCAATCGCACCAAGCAGGTGGCGATTTTCATCGAGTACATGCCCAACCCCTTCAACCAGTCCTCAGTGCGCCAGATCGTGCGCGACAGCGGCTTTTTCGTCTCGACCAACGCCTTCCGCCTGCAGCCGGATGCGGTCAACTACCCGGCCAACCACAGCACCTACTTGCGCTTGGACCGCGCTGAAAAAATCCTCCAGTCCGACCCCACCGAGCGTGGCGTCAAGGCGCTACTCAGCGACCAGTACTACGGCCGCACCGAGCTGTCGATCTGCCGCGAGACGGATTACATCGGCACCGAATTCCACACCCAGGCCACCGCGCTTTTCACCGCAAGCCGCGACGAGCTGATGTGCCAGTACCAGATCAACGGCAACCCCGCGAACAACCCCCTGCGTATCTATGGAGTGCAGCCATGAAAGTCGATGTCTCTTTCGAATTGAACAACAACGCGCCAGTGACTCCGCCCGCCGCAGGTTTCGTGTACGTCGACCAAGGCAACTACCAGACCTTCGAATTGGTATCTGGCCGGCCGTTCATCTGCTACTCCGACAGCGCCACCTCCTGCATCATCACCGTGGTGGTGGCCAGCCATGGCGACCGTACCACGGCGACCATCGCCCACCTGGACAGCCCCAGCTGCATCAGTGCGTTCTTCACCATCGTCGCGGCGCAGCTGGCCGACAACTACCGTATCTACGCCCAGGGCGCGAACCCGCCAGACAACGGCACCTCGATAGAGAACGCCGAACAACTGCACGCCTGTATCGACCAACTGGGTGGCAAGGTCAGCGAGGCCAAGCTGTCGCTGCTGCAAGGCGACCCCAACCAGCAGAACCGCGGCATGTTCGGTTTGAGCTTCGACGGCGCCGGCAAGGCGCTGGCCACCAACCAGCCCTATACCCTGCAACTGTTCCAACGCGACCCCACCTGCGGTGGCCAGACCGTCTACTGCATCATGCGCCGCCAAGAGCACCCGCCGCGGCAGATCCGCGATGCCGCCCTGCCCTTCACCCACCAGGAACTGGTAGAGCTGGCCTCGATCGCCATTCAGTTCCGCAAGACGCCAAGCGACCCGTCCACGGCGTTCACCAACATCGTCAACCTGGAAAGCGACGAGATTCGTCAGAACTGGTCCACCACCCCGGCCTATGAAGCGCCCTGGTTCTCCGACCAGCTCAAGCTGGGCGCGGCGTTCGCCATCGCCATGGCCCCGGTGGTGAGCCTCAGCGAGCTGCACCTGCGCAAGACCACGCCGCCGTCCTTCGCGCGCCTGCGCAAGGTCTTGCTGAGCCACTGAGCCGAGCCCATCGAGCCGAGCAGAGGAAGCACGCTCATGAAAATTGCAGTCATCAATACCGGCGGCACCATCAGTTGCGTCGGCAACCCGCTGGCGCCCATGTCCGCCCAGCAATTCGCCACTGCCAGCCAGCAGCTCATCGACCCGATCCTGCAGCAGCAATTCAGCGACCTGCAGGTGGACTACCTGACCTCGGTGACCTTCCCCGAGTCCAGCACCAAGACCCTCGACAGCACGAACTTGCAGCCGACCGACTGGTGCATCATGGCCCAGGGGATCCTCGACAACTATGCGGCCTACGATGGCTTCGTCGTGCTGCATGGCACCGACAGCATGGACTTCAGCGGCACGGCGCTGTCGTTCCTGCTGAACAACTTCGATAGCCGCGGCGTGGGTACCGCACTGTTGAGCAAGCCGGTGATCATCACCGGGTCGCAGGTGCCGCTGTACTACCAGGCCAACAGCAGCGCCCCATTGAGCCTGAACTTCAATACCGATGCCTTCCAGAATGTCTGCGGCGCGGTTGCCATGGCGCAAAGTGGCATTCCGGAAGTGGGTGTGTATTTCCAGAACAACCTGTACCGCGGCAACCGCGCAGTGAAGACCAACGCCAGCGAGTTCAATGCGTTCAGCTCGCCCAACTACCCGGCCCTGGCCGAGTACGGCGTGGCGCTGACGTTGAACAACGCCAATTGGTTGCCGGGGCCGGTGCACAGCAGTGTCAGCCTGGATGACCCCTCGGTGCTGGCGGCGCAGCAAGCGACGCTGGCGGCGATCACGGCGTCCATCAACAACTTCCCGGTCATGCAGCTCAATGCCTTCCCGGCGTACTACAGCCAGAGCCCGGCCAAGTCGTTCATGGCCGGCTTGATCGATGCAATGGTGGCCGCGGGTGCCACGGGCATCATCCTGGAGTCCTATGGCGAAGGTAACTTCCCCTCTGGCAACCCGGACAACCCGAACCAGGGGGCGATCTACCAGGCACTGGACCTGGCCAACGAGCAAGGCGTGAACATCGTCAACTGCACCCAGGTGCTGTCCGCCACGGTGAACAGCAGCGCCTACGCTGCCGGCGCATGGTTGCCTCAGGTGGGCGCCCTGGCACCTGCGGACATGACGCCGATGGCCGCGCTGGCCAAGTTGATGATCCTCATGGCCTCGGCCAGCCACAACGGCTGGACCCGCAGCCAGGTCCAGGAACTGTTCCAGACCGACCTCGCCGGCGAGATGCTCAGCGTCAACCAGCTCGACAGCCGACGCAATACGACCCTGTTGCCAGGCCAGTCGATCAGCGCCCTGGATGGCAGCGCGCAGCTGCTCAACGACCCTGAGCTGGGCCCGGTGCTGACCGGCGCGGGCACCACCAGCCCACTGTGGCAACTACCCTCCGCGCCCAGCGCCAGCGCATTGCCAGGCCGGCTGGTGATGCAGGACGACGGCAACCTGGTGTTCTACGGGCGCGACAACCAAGCCCTGTGGGCCACCAACACCGGCAACCCCGCCGGTGCCTCTTCACGGCTGGTGCTGACCGGCCGCTATGTGGCCGCAACCCCCGCGGCCAGTACCTTGAAGTTGCAAGTGCTGAACTACTCGGCGAACACCATCGCCGCAACGCTGTACCCGGCTGTTTGACGCAATCACACCTTACGAGAGGATCGAGCGATGTCTTTACTTGCGCGGCAATTCAAGCTCAGTGGCAGGGTAGCCCCCCAGGACCAGTTCCATCAGGTGATCACCGATGCGGCGTTGTTGGCTGCACCCGATGAGCACTACATCGCCCCGACGGTGGTGAGCGTGAACATCGTCTACCCGCAGACGCAGACCATTGGTGTACAGAAATACGGGCCAACCGTGGTGGGTGGTTCGGCTGGGGGTTATAACCCGGCGGAGGACTGCCAAGGCAACTTCATGTCCTACAAATTCCAGCCCAACAACAACTGCTACGCCTATGGCTGCAACATCACGCCGAACACCTTCCCACAGCCAGGCCGTCAAAGCGGCTATCTGCTGACGTCGGCAGACTTCAGCAAGCCCGTCGCAGGCCTCGGCGCCGTCGTCAGCAGCTACGCCGTGAAAGACGGCTTGGTGATGGCAGGCATGAACATGGCCGAGTTGATGAAGTTCAAGTCGAGCAAGCAAGGCATCAACCCCGGAGTGGGTGTGGGCGTTGGCGCCTTGGGCGGGCATTTCGTGGCATTGATGGTCTCCCCTGCGGGCGACGCCAACTGGCCGGGCGACTACCACTGGGCACGTTGCGACAATTCGTCGGGCGGTTGTGATTCCTGGTCGCAGAAAGACGGTAACGACCAAGTCACCAACTTCGACTTCGCGGGCAACCCGATCACCAACCCCGCCACAGCGAACTGGACGGTCAACCAAGGCCCTATCTCCAATACCAACACCAACGAGCTGGTGGCCAGCTACCAGTTCTACTGCTTCATGTTCGTTCCTGACTCAGGTGTGAATATCATCTGATGGCATGAAGACCTGGGCACCCTGACCGGTGCCCAGGCTTTTGTGTTCCACGTGGAACATCCTCGTTTGACGCAGTAACCTCCTTCCTCGTCCATCCCCCGCCACGCCATTGAGCGCACCCGCACCAGCGTCCATAATTCGCGATGCTTTTCACGTTGATGCTGTTTCATGCATCTGGATCAAACCTGTTTGCCGCCTACACCTCTATAAAGGTGCGGCGGAAAATTTGGAGAATGCGATGAACATCGGCAACAACCTGCACGTGGAAGCCTTGTTCGACGAGGCGACCTCGACCATCAGCTACCTGCTCATGGACCGTGAAACACGGCAATGTGCCTTGGTCGATAGCGTGCTGGACTACGACCCCAAATCTGGACGCACCGGCTATGTCAGCGCCGACAAACTGGTCGCTCGTGTGGAGGCGCTTGGCGCCAAGGTGCAATGGATTCTAGAAACCCATGTGCACGCCGATCATTTGTCGGCGGCGGCCTATCTCAAAAAAACACTCGGTGGCCAGGTAGCAATCGGCGCGCATATCACTCAAGTGCAGAAAGTATTCGGTGCGCTGTTCAACGCCGAGCCAGGTTTCGCCCGCGATGGCAGCCAGTTCGACGTGCTGCTCAAAGATGAAGAAGAATTCCTGATCGGCAACCTGCGTGCCCGCGCTTTGCACACGCCCGGCCATACCCCAGCGTGCATGAGCTACGTGATCGAGGATGGCGGCGAAACGGCGGTGTTCGTTGGCGACACCTTGTTCATGCCCGACTACGGCACCGCTCGTTGCGACTTCCCTGGTGCCGATGCACGCACGCTCTATCGCTCGATCCGCCGCCTGCTGGCCCTCCCCGATTCGACCCGCCTGTTCATGTGCCACGACTACCTGCCCGGTGGTCGCGAGCTGCGCTACATGACCACGGTGGCCGAACAGCGTGCCGACAATGTGCATATCAACGATGGCGTCAGTGAAGACGCTTTCGTAGCGATGCGCGAAGCCCGCGACGCAACCCTGGACATGCCGGTGCTGATCTTGCCATCGGTGCAGGTGAACATGCGCAGCGGGCAGTTGCCCGAGCCTGAGGAAAACGGCGTGCGCTACCTGAAGGTTCCACTGAATGTGCTGTAGGTATGAAACGGGTCGCGGGGATATGAGGTGATCGAACAACAGCTTCTCGGGGCTGGTCTGGGGGCTTTGATCGGTGCGGTGCTGGCGCTGACCGGTGCGGGTGGCGGCATTCTTGCGGTGCCTCTGCTGGTCTTCGGCCTGGGCTTTTCCATGGTCGAAGCGGCGCCTGTCGGCCTGCTTGCGGTGGGGATGGCGGCCGCCGTCGGCGCGGGGCTCGGGTTACGCCAAGGCCTGGTGCGTTACCGCGCAGCGCTGTTCATTGCCTCGATCGGTATCGCCTGTACGCCGTTCGGCCTGATGCTCGCGCACCGCTTGCCCAATACACCGCTCGCTTTGGTGTTCGCCGGGGTGCTGGTGTATGCCTGCCTGCGGATCTGGCGCAAGGCGGCCCGCGAGTTGCGCGGTGAATCACCCTGCGGCGACCGGCAGATCATGCCGTGCGTGCTCAACCCGCTACAGGGTCGCCTGCGCTGGACCCTGCCCTGCGCCAAGGCGCTGGCGTTCACCGGCATGCTTTCGGGGTTGCTCTCCGGCTTGCTTGGCGTGGGCGGTGGTTTCGTGATCGTGCCTGCGTTGGGCCGTTACTCCAACCTGAATATGAAGAGCATCGTCGCCACCTCGCTAGCGGTGATCGCGTTGGTGTCTACCGGAAGTGTGGTTACCGCAAGCCTGACGGGGGTGATGCACTGGCGGGTGGGGGCGCCCTTCGCCGTGGGCGCGGTGCTTGGGCTGCTGCTGGCACGCCCCCTGGGTGCGAAGCTGGCCGGCCCGCGCTTGCAGCAGCTGTTCGCGGTGGCCGGTTTCAGCGCCGCACTATTGCTGGTCGGCAAGGCCCTACTCGGCTAGCAACTCGTCTTGCTGCGCGGCGCACAGCGCCAGCAGGTAATCCCACACCACGCGCAGGCGCACCGACTTGTGCAGCTCGCGCCGGGTGCTGATCCAGTAGCTGCGCTGGATGGTCTCGCTGGGCAGCACCCGCACCAGCGTCGGGTCGTGACGGGCCATGAAGTTGGGCAGCACGGCGATGCCCAGGCCGGCCTGCGCAGCCCGCTGCTGGGCGATCACGCTGGTGCTGCGGAACACCACGTTGGGGGCTCGGCAGAAACTGTTGAGGAACAACAATTCCTGGCTGAACAGCAGGTCGTCGACGTAGCCGATCCAGCTGTGCTTGGCCAGGTCCTCCCGGTGACGCAAGGGCGGCGCTAGGTCCAGGTAGGCTTGGCTGGCATACAGCGCCAGGCGGTAGTCGGTGAGTTTGCGGGTGATCAGCAGGTCGGCGTTGGGTCGTTCCAGATGCACGCTGATTTCCGCTTCGCGGTTGAGGATGCTGACAAAACGCGGCACCGCCACCAGCTCCACCTCGAGCCCTGGGTAGCGCTCGAACAATGCATTCAGGCGTGGGGTGAAGAAGGCGATGCCAATGCCCTCGGTGACCCCCAGGCGAATCTTGCCCAGCGGAGCGATGGCCTGGGTGATTTCCTCCTGGGCCAGCAGCGCGACGTTCTCCATCGCTTCGGCATGCTTGAGCAGGGCGTGGCCCGAGGGGGTCAGTTCGTAGCCTTGGGCATGCTGCACGAACAGCGGTGTGCCCAGGCTCTGCTCGATGCTCTCGATATGCCGGGCCACCGTACTGTGGGTGGTGTTGAGACGTTTGGCGGCAGTCAGCAGGCGGCCGCTGCGCTGCAACTCCAGGAAAAACCGCAGGTCGTTCCAATCGAACATGGGGTCCTCTTGTGCTGTTAATGCCGTCCGCATAGCGGTCGGTACAGACTTGGCGCTGTGCTAAAACGCACAACGGCTGCGCAAATTCTCGTGTTTCGTCCACGAAATTAATCAATAAGATGAGAGGCGACAAGAACAATAATCAGGCGCGAGGTTGCACATGCCATCAGCCGACTCTGTCTTCGACTATGTGGTCGTAGGCGCTGGCCCTGCCGGTTGCCTGCTGGCCAATCGTCTTTCTGCCGACCCTTCCTGCCGCGTCCTGCTGCTGGAAGCGGGCGGTCGCGACAACTACCCGTGGATTCATATCCCCGTCGGTTACCTCTACTGCATCAACAACCCCCGCACCGACTGGTGCTTCAAGACCGAAGCACAACCTGGCCTTGAAGGTCGCAGCCTGAGCTACCCGCGTGGCCGGGTGCTGGGCGGCAGTTCGTCGATCAACGGCATGATCTACATGCGCGGCCAGGCCGGCGACTACGACCGCTGGGCCGAGCAAGGCAACGACGGTTGGGCCTGGAAGGACGTGCTGCCGCTGTTCAAGGCCAGCGAAAGCCACTTCGCCGGAGCCAGCGAAAGCCATGGCGCCGATGGCGAATGGCGGGTCGAGCGCCAGCGCTACAGCTGGCCGATCCTCGATGCCTTCCGCGATGCCGCCGAGCAGACCGGCATCGCCAAGGTCGACGACTTCAATACCGGTGACAACCAGGGTTGTGGATACTTCCAGGTGAACCAGCGCAGCGGTGTGCGCTGGAATGCTTCCAAAGCCTTTTTGCGGCCCATTCAGCACCGGCCCAACCTGACCGTGCTGACGGATGTGCAAGTCGACAGGGTGTTGCTGGACAACACCCGCGCCACGGCGGTGAAAGCCCGCCACCAAGGTGCCTGGCAGGAGTTCGCGGCACGCCGCGAAATCATTCTCTGCGCCGGTTCCGTCGGCTCGCCCGGAATACTCCAGCGCTCCGGCATCGGCCCGCGTAAGCTACTCGAAGGCCTTGGCATTGGTGTACGCCATGAGTTGCCCGGGGTGGGTGGCAACTTGCAGGATCACCTGCAACTGCGCCTTATCTACCAAGTGAACAACACCCGCACCCTCAACCAGATGGCCAACAGCCTGTGGGGCAAGTTGGGCATGGGCCTGCACTACCTCTATGCTCGCAGCGGGCCGCTGGCCATGGCGCCGAGCCAGTTGGGTGCCTTCGTACGCTCCAGCCCCGACCAGCCCAGCGCCAACCTGCAATACCACGTGCAGCCCCTGTCGTTGGAGCGCTTCGGCGAGCCGCTGCACCGCTTCCCGGCGTTCACCGCCTCGGTCTGCAACCTGCGCCCGGCCAGCCGTGGGCGCATCGATATCCGCTCGGCCGACCCCGGCGCTGCGCCGCTGATCGACCCCAACTACCTCAGCGACCCCCAGGACCTGCGCGTCGCCGCCGATGCCATCCGCCTCACCCGGCGTATCGTCCAGGCCCCTGCCCTGGCGGCCTTCGCCCCGCGTGAATACCTGCCAGGCCCTTCGCTGCATACCGAGGAGGAACTGCACGAGGCCGCTGGCAAGATCGGCACCACCATCTTCCACCCGGTTGGCACCTGCCGCATGGGCAGTGGTCCACTGGACGTGGTCGACAGCCAGCTGCGTGTGCACGGCGTACCTGGCCTGCGGGTGGCCGATGCCTCGATCATGCCGCAGATCATCTCCGGCAATACCTGTTCACCCACATTGATGATCGCCGAGAAGGCGGCACAACTGATTCTCAAGGGGGCTTCCAAGCAGACCAACCTCAACGAAACCAGCGCTATACCGACGCCCTGACCCGGGTGCGTGCAACACCGACGGCTTGCGGTCGGAAGCCGTCGACAGTGGAACAAAAAGAATAATCACTGTGGCCTGCGGGCCGAGGACAGCAACGATGTCGGATTACATCCAAGAGCAAAGCGCGGCTGCGCCCAGCACCAGCCGACGTGAGGAACGCAAGATCATTTTCGCGTCATCCCTCGGGACAGTGTTCGAGTGGTATGACTTTTTTCTCTATGGCGCACTGGCCGCTGTCATCAGCAAGCAGTTCTTCTCCGGGGTGAACGACACCACGGCGTTCATCTTCGCGCTGATGGCCTTCGCGGCGGGCTTCCTGGTGAGGCCCTTCGGTGCGCTGGTGTTCGGCCGCCTGGGTGACATGATCGGGCGCAAGTACACCTTCCTGGTAACCATCGTGCTGATGGGTGTCTCCACCTTCGCCGTCGGCCTGTTGCCCACCTACGCCAGTATCGGCATTGCCGCGCCGATCATCCTGGTGATCCTGCGCATGCTCCAGGGCCTGGCCCTGGGCGGCGAATATGGCGGCGCCGCCACCTACGTGGCCGAGCACGCCCCGCCGGGCAAGCGTGGCTTCCACACCGGCTTCATCCAATCCACTGCCACCCTGGGCCTGCTGCTGTCGCTGGTGGTGGTGCTTGCCAGCCGCTATATCAGTGGCGATCAGTTCGAGACCTGGGGCTGGCGCTTGCCGTTCCTGCTGTCGATCGTGCTGCTGGCGATCTCCACGTGGATCCGCATGAGCATGCACGAGTCGCCCGCCTTCGTGAAAATGAAGGCCCAGGGCAAGGTGAGCAAGTCGCCGATTCGTGAGTCGTTCACCTCCTGGCCGAACCTCAAGGTGGTACTGACCGCGCTGTTCAGCATCAACGCAGGCCAAGCCGTGACCTTCTACACGGCGCAGTTCTACGTGCTGTTCTTCATGACGCAGATGCTCAAGATGGACCCGGCCCAGGCCAACACCTTGCTGATCATCAGCGTGATCATCGGTGCACCGTTCTTCGTGTTCTTCGGCTGGCTTTCCGACCGGGTGGGGCGCAAGCCGATCCTGATGATCGGCCTGCTGCTGGCCACGGTGTGCTACTTCCCGATGTTCAAGGCCCTGAGCTACTACGCCAACCCGCAGATCGACACGGCCAGCCGCCATGCGCCAATCGTGGTGCATGCCGACCCGCAGGGCTGCACCTTCCAGTTCGACCCGGTGGGCAAGGCGCGTTTCGACAGCCCGTGCGACAAGGTCAAGACCTTCCTGGTCAAGCAGGGCCTGCCGTACAGCTCGGTGAACACCACCGGCAGCGACGTTTCGGTGAGCATCGGTGACAAGACCATCAATGGCTTCGACGACGTCGCCATGCGCGCCGCGATCACCGAGGCCGGCTACCCGGCCAAGGCCGATGCCTCGCAGGTGAACGAAGTGATGGTGGTGGTGCTGATCGTGGCGATGATCCTGATCGCGACCATGACCTACGGCCCGCTGGCGGCGGTGATGGTGGAGCTGTTCCCCACGCGCATCCGCTACACCTCGATGTCTCTGCCCTACCACATTGGTAACGGCTGGTTCGGCGGCTTCCTGCCGACCGTGTCGTTCGCATTGGTGGTGTACACCGGGGATATCTTCTACGGGCTCTGGTACCCGGTGCTGATTACCGGGGTGAGCCTGGTGGTGGGAATTTTCTGCCTGAAAGAGACCCGCGATGTGGATATCGACAAGGTCTGAAGCCTTGGCAACCTAGCGATGCAAAAAAACCGGCGTAAAAGCCGGTTTTTTTATAGCCCGAAAAAACTTATGCACGATTTTCGGAAAAACGTCATACATGGAAATAAACATGTAATTCAACGAGTTAGCATGCATCCATAGGTGTTAATCCAAAATTTGCTAACAAGTTATCCACAGAACGTCAGGCAATCGGCTGCGCTGCGTTTTCCGGCGTCGGTGGCAACGAACCCATGGCTCGCTGAGCCGCCTCGTTCCACGCCTGCGCGCGGTCGTTCAGCTCGGCGATTGCCCGTGGCCCAGACCCTTGCGCGTACATCGGCTCGCCGATCACCACCTCGATGGTACCCGAGTGCTTGCCCCAACCCGATTTTGGCCAGAACTTGCCGGCGTTGTGCGCCACCGGCAGCACCGGCAACCCGGCATTCACTGCCAGCGCCGTACCGCCACGGGAGAACTTGCCCACCTGCCCGTGCGGCACGCGGGTGCCTTCAGGGAAGATCAGCACCCAAACGCCCTGCTTGAGCAACTCGTCACCCTTGCTCGCCACATGGCGCAGGGCTTCCTTGGGGTTGCCACGGTCAATGGCGATGGGCCGCAGCATGGCCATCGCCCAGCCGAAGAACGGCACGTACAGCAGCTCGCGCTTGAGTACCTGGCTCAGGGGCGAGAAGTACGCCGACAGGAAGAATGTTTCCCAGGTGCTCTGGTGGTTGGAGAGGATCACGCACGGCGTTTGCGGCACGTTTTCGGCGCCGGTGATCTTGTAACGGATGCCCAGGAACACTTGCGCCAGCAGCACCGCGAAACGGCACCAGTAAACGTTGATGAACCGGTAGCGCTTGGCGAACGGCAGGAACGGCGCAACGAAAAAGCTCAGCGAGCACCACAGCAGCGAACTGGTGCCCAACAGCAGGTAAAAAAGAAAAATTCTGATCGCCTGCAGGATCGACATAGTGGCATGTACCGTTGCGGGGCGTGCCCGCCTTAGGAAAAAGTGCGCCGGTCGGCGCACTAACGAGTAAGTTCGCTGGCGATAGCCGCCAAATCATCGAATATCAATGTTTTTTCTGGAACGCCTTTGCTCAGCGTTCTCTCACCCTTGCCGGTTTTTACCAACACAGGTTGTGCATCGACGGCCAGGGCGGCCTCGAGGTCACCTTTACTGTCACCGACGAACCATACACCTGCCAGGTCGGCCTGGTAATGCGTGGCGATCGCCCGCAGCATGCCGGGCTTGGGCTTGCGGCAAGCGCAGCCGTCATCCGGGCCATGCGGGCAATACACAATATGGCCCACCTCGCCCCCCTGCTCGGCCACCAGCGCGCGCAGGCGCGCGTGCATGGCCTCGAGGGTTTCCAGCGAGTAATAGCCGCGGGCGATACCGGACTGGTTGGTGGCCACCGCCACCGTCCAACCCGCCTTGCTCAACTGCGCGATGGCCTCGATCGAGCCAGGAATGGGCAGCCACTCCTCCAGCGACTTGATATAGGCGTCGGAGTCGTAGTTGATCACCCCGTCTCGATCGAGAATCAGCAGTTTCAAGGCTTACCCCAGCAACGAGATGTCGGCCACGCCCAGGAACAGGCCGCGCAGGCGGCTGAGCAGGGCATAACGGTTGGCGCGTACCTTGGCGTCCTCGGCGTTGACCATCACCGCCTCGAAGAAGGCGTCGACTGGGTCACGCAGCGCGGCCAGGCGGGCCAGCGACTCGCTGTACTGGCGCGCGGCTGCCATCGGCTGCACGGCCTGGTCGGCCTGCTGGATCGCCGAGTACAGGGAGAACTCGTTGGCGTTGTCGAAATACTTCGGTTCGACTTGCTCGGAGATCGCACCTTCGGCCTTGCTCAGCAGGTTCGACACACGCTTGTTAACCGCAGCCAGGGCCTCGGCTTCCGGCAGCTTGCGGAAGGCCTGCACGGCCTGTACGCGCTGGTCGAAGTCCAGTGCCGAACCCGGCTTGAGCGCACGCACCGACAGATAAGTGGCCACATCCACGCCTTCGTCTTCGTAACGCGCACGCAGGCGGTCGAAGACGAACTCCAGCACTTGCTCGGCAAGGCCTGCTGCCTTGACCTTGGCGCCGTACTGCTTGACTGCGAAGTCGACGGCCTCGTTCAGGTCCAGGTCCAGCTGCTTCTCGATCAGGATACGCAGCACGCCCAGGGCCGCACGACGCAGGGCGTAGGGGTCCTTGCTGCCGGTGGGCAGCATGCCGATGCCGAAAATGCCGACCAGGGTGTCGAGCTTGTCGGCCACGGCCACGGCGGCACCGGTCAGGGTGTCGGGCAGTTCGGCGCCGGCACCGCGCGGCATGTACTGCTCGTTCAGTCTGTTTGCCGACTCCCCAAAGCTTTTCGCAGGCTACCACGTCTTTCATCGCCTCTGACTGCCAAGGCATCCACCGTATGCGCTTCTTCACT
>NZ_JBNNVR010000093.1:0-21155 GCF_050280645.1 Pseudomonas sp. NPDC089554 | reverse complement strand
AACACCGCTACGCCGATGCCGGTCATCATCCCCGACCTGCCGAGCAAGCCCGCTCCTACAGAGGCCCGCCACCCAAGCCAGGCAGCGGGGAGGGGCTATCAGGCGTCCTGATAGCTCTCGATCGACGGGCAAGCGCACACTAGGTTGCGGTCGCCGAACACGTTGTCGACACGCCCGACCGGTGGCCAGTACTTGCCTTCCACCAGGCTCGCCAGCGGGTACACCGCCTGCTCGCGGCTGTAGCCATGGGCCCATTCGCCAACCAGCTCGGCCGCTGTGTGCGGGGCGTTCTTCAGCGGGTTGTCGTCCTTGTCCAGGCTACCGTTCTCTACCGCGCGAATTTCCTCGCGGATCTTGATCATCGCGTCGCAGAAACGGTCCAGTTCTTCCTTGGACTCGCTTTCGGTCGGTTCGATCATCAGCGTGCCGGCCACTGGGAACGACATGGTCGGGGCGTGGAAGCCGAAGTCGATCAGGCGCTTGGCCACGTCGTCGACGCTGATGCCGCTGGTGTCCTTGAGTGGGCGCAGGTCGAGGATGCATTCATGGGCGACCAGGCCATTGCCGCCGGTGTACAGCACAGGATAGTGCTCTTCCAGGCGACGGGCGATGTAGTTGGCGTTGAGGATAGCCATTTGCGAAGCACGCTTGAGGCCCGAGCCACCCATCATGCGGATGTACATCCAGGTGATCGGCAGGATGCTGGCGCTGCCGAACGGCGCTGCGCAAACGGCGCCTTCGGTGTTGGCCAGGGTCGCGTGGCCGGGCAGGAACGGCGCCAGGTGCGACTTCACGCCAATCGGGCCGACGCCTGGGCCGCCACCGCCGTGGGGGATGCAGAAGGTCTTGTGCAGGTTCAGGTGCGAGACGTCGCCGCCGAACTTGCCCGGGGCGCACAGGCCGACCATGGCGTTCATGTTGGCGCCGTCGATGTACACCTGGCCGCCGTTGTCGTGGATGATTTCGCAGATCTCGCCGACCGCTTCCTCGAACACGCCGTGGGTGGACGGGTAGGTGATCATGATCGCGGCCAGGCGCTCACGGTGCTCGATGGCCTTGGCGCGCAGGTCGTCGATGTCGACGTTGCCGCGGGCGTCGCAAGCGGTGACCACCACGCGCATGCCGGCCATGTTGGCGGTAGCAGGGTTGGTGCCGTGGGCCGAGGACGGGATCAGGCAAATGTCGCGATGGCCTTCGCCACGGCTGCGGTGGTAGGCGCGAATGGCCAGCAGGCCTGCGTATTCGCCTTGGGAGCCCGCGTTCGGTTGCAGCGACACGGCGTCATAGCCGGTGGCGGCGCACAGCATGGCTTCAAGCTCAGTGGTCATTTCCAGGTAACCCTGGCTCTGCTCTGCCGGGGCGAACGGGTGCAGGTTGCCGAACTCGGCCCAGGTCACCGGGATCATCTCGCTGGCGGCGTTGAGCTTCATGGTGCACGAGCCCAGCGGGATCATGCTGCGGTCCAGCGCCAGGTCCTTGTCGGCCAGGCGGCGCAGGTAGCGCATCAGCTCGGTTTCGCTGTGGTAGCGGTTGAACACTGGGTGCTCGAGGATCGCCGACTGGCGCAGCAGGGCGGATGGCAGGCGGCTGGCGGTGCTGGCCAGGCTTGCGAATTCAGGCGGCGTCTGGCCGTTGGAGAACAGGCACCACAGGGCTTCGACGTCGGCCTGGGTGCTGGTTTCGTCGAGCGACAGGCCCAGGTGGGCGGCGTCGATCTGACGCAGGTTGATGCCGACGGCGCGGGCCTTGTCGTGCAGGGCTGCGGTGGCGTCACCGGTGGCCAGGGCCAGGGTGTCGAAGAAGGCCCCGGTCTCGACCTTCACGCCCAGGCTTTCAAGGCCGGCAGCGAGGATGGCGGTGAGCGCGTGGGTGCGCTCGGCAATGCGCTTGAGGCCGGCTGGGCCGTGGTACACGGCGAACATGCTGGCGATGTTGGCCAGCAGCACCTGGGCGGTGCAGATGTTGCTGGTGGCCTTCTCGCGGCGGATGTGCTGCTCGCGGGTTTGCATGGCCAGGCGCAGGGCGGTCTTGCCGAAGCGGTCGATCGACACGCCGACCAGGCGGCCTGGCATGTCGCGCTTGAAGGCGTCGCGGGTGGCGAAGTAGGCCGCGTGCGGGCCACCGAAGCCCAGTGGCACGCCGAAGCGCTGGGCGCTGCCGATGGCCACGTCGGCGCCGAACTTGCCCGGCGGGGTCAGCAGGGTCAGGGCCAGCAGGTCGGCCGCCACGGCCACCAGGGCGCCCGCTGCATGGAAGCGTTCTACCAGCTCGCGGTAGTCGAACACGTCACCGTTGCTGGCCGGGTATTGCAGCACAGCGCCGAAGAAGGCCGACACGTCGCCCAGTTCGCGCTCGTCGCCCACGACCACTTCGATACCCAGCGGCTCGGCACGGGTGCGCAGCACGTCGAGGGTTTGCGGGTGGCAGTGCACGGAGGCGAAGAAGGCGTGGCTGGCCTTGTTCTTCGACAGGCGCTTGCAGAAGGTCATGGCCTCGGCCACGGCGGTGGCTTCGTCGAGCAGGGAGGCGTTGGCGATCGGCAGGCCGGTGAGGTCGCTGATCAGGGTCTGGAAGTTCAGCAGTGCTTCCAGGCGGCCCTGGGAAATTTCTGGCTGGTACGGGGTGTAGGCGGTGTACCAGGCCGGGTTTTCCAGCAGGTTGCGCAGGATCGGCGCTGGCGTGTGGGTGTTGTAGTAACCCTGGCCGATGAAGCTCTTGAACAGCTGGTTCTTGCTGGCGATGGCCTTCAGCGCGGCGAGGGCATCGGCTTCGCTCTGGCCGTCGTGGCTGCCGAGTACGCTGGTGCCTTTGATGCTGTCAGGGATGACAGCATCGGTCATGGCCTCCAGGCTGTCGAAGCCCAGGGTCGCGAGCATGGCCTGCTCGTCAGCGGTGCGTGGGCCGATGTGGCGGGCGATGAATTCGTTGGCGGTGCCGAGGTTGATGGTCATGGTTGGGTTCCTCAGGCGTCGTCGTTGGCTTTGAGCAGGCGGTCGTAGGCGGCTTGGTCGAGCAGGGCGTTCACTTCGCTGGCGTCGGTGGGTTTGAAGCGGAAGAACCAGCCTTCACCCAGTGGGTCGTCGTTGACCAGCTCCGGGCTGTCGTTGAGCGCATCGTTGACGCCCACTACTTCGCCAGCCAGTGGCATGTACACGCCGCTGGCGGCTTTGACCGATTCGACGGTGGAGGCTTCGGCGCCTTTGTCGTAATGCTGCAGCTCAGGCAGTTGCACGAAGACCACATCACCCAAGGCGTTCTGGGCGTAGGCGGTGATGCCCACGGTGACGCTGCCATCGGCTTCGACGCGCAGCCATTCGTGATCTTCGGTGAAACGCAACTCGCTCATGGGAATTCCTCGGGAAGCAGGGGGCGTGGGCGCGGTGGGCCGCGCTCTGAAGTTGCGTTTTCTTAGCAATAATGCGGCCATTTTTAATATTTATTATAAATATCAATGACTTAAGTATTTTTATGAAAGATCGCTGGCAGCGCTTTGTAATGAAAACGCTACAGCTTGAGAGGGAAAAGAAAGGCGGGCAGGATCAAACCCTTGTAGAACGATCCCGAGAATGGATGTATTGAATTCGATACGATGTATTGAATTCAATACGGTCTGGCCGGGGCACGGCTGCGGATTGCCCGCCAGCCGTGCCGGTTGTAGTCAGAGTGCGCTGAAGAAGGGCAGCGCCAGGTACAGCTTGATGACGATCACATTGATGATGTCGATGAAGAACGCGCCCACCATCGGCACGACGAGGAAGGCGATCTGCGACGGGCCATAGCGTTGCGTCACGGCCTGCATGTTGGCGATCGCCGTCGGCGTGGCACCCAGCCCGAAACCGCAGTGCCCGGCGGCCAGCACGGCGGCATCGTAGTTGCTGCCCATGACGCGGAAGGTCACGAAGATGGCGAACAGCGCCATGACCAGGGTCTGTGCCGTCAGCAGGATGAGGAACGGCATGGCCAGGGCGGCCAGGTCCCACAGTTTCAGCGACATCAGAGCGATTGCCAGGAACAGCGACAGGCTGACGTTCCCCAGCACCGACACTTCGCGCTCGAACACCTGGTACAGGCCGAACAGCGAGAGCCCGTTACGCAGCAGTACGCCGGTGAACAGCACACAGACGAAGGTCGGCAGTTCGAAGGCCGTACCGCTCAGCAGCCCTTGCAGCAGGTAGCCGCCTTGCAGGCTGATGGCGATCAGCGCGAGGGTTTCGATCATCGAGATGGGGGTGATCAGGCGCTCGGTGTCCGGCTCCTCGAAACCCTTGGGCAAATGTGCCTGGCCATGCCCCTGGCCAGGGGTTTTTACCCGGCCGATCAGCAGGCGCGCGACAGGGCCGCCGATCAGGCCGCCCAGCACCAGGCCGAAGGTTGCGCTGGCCAGTGCCAGTTCGGTCGCCGAAGGCAGGCCGTACTGCTCGGTGAAGGTCGCGCCCCAAGCGGCACTGGTGCCGTGGCCGCCCGACAGCGAGATCGAGCCGGACAGCAGGCCCATCAGCGGGTCGAGGCCCAGTGCGGTGGCCAGGCCGATGCCCAGGGCGTTCTGCACCAGCAGCAGCCCAGTGACCGCGGCCAGGAAGATCAGCACGATACGTCTGCCTTTCTTCAGGCTGGCGAGGTCGGCGCTGAGCCCGATGGTGGCGAAGAATGCCAGCATCAGCGGTGTTTGCAGGGAGGTATCGAAGCGTACATGGATGTCGAAGTTCCGCAGTGCCAGCAGTACCAGGGCGATAACCAGGCCGCCGGCGACAGGTTCGGGGATGTTGTACAACCGCAGGAATTTCACGCGTGTAACCAGGCCGCGTCCCAGCAATAGCACCAGGGAGGCCGCCACGAGTGTTCCATAGAAATCAAGCTCAAGCATTTTGCGTACTCTTTGTTCTGATCGAGGTCACCCAGGGGTGGGGGCGCCTCTTGCGCAGATAGACTCAACGCTTCGCTCGCCAGCAGGGTGTCGCCCGGCTGGCGCAACAAGCGGCTGAACGTGGGTCTTCAGGCAGTTGCTCGACCGCGCAGGGTCGTGCCGCCGCTTTTTTGCGGCAGCAATGTTAGGGAGGCGGGCGTGGGATGCTTATCGGAAAAGTCTGAAAGATTCCGGGAATCGACGATATTCCGGCCGGTGTTGTGACTTAAGTCATCGGGCGTTGCAAGTTCAGGTCAGGCCTTGTTGGGAATCCCGTACTTGCGCAGCCGCTGGGCAATGGCGGTGTGCGAGGTTTGCAAGCGCGCCGCCAGCAGCCGGGTCGACGGATAGCTGGCATACAGGCGTTGCAGCAGCTCGCGCTCGAAGCTACCGACGGCTTGCTCCAGGCTCGCCACCTCGCCGTCCTGGCCCCGTGCCACCGAGGTGCCAGCGATGTCCAGGTCGCCGATATCCACCAGGCTGCCCTCGCAGATGGCGGCGGCGCGGAAGATCACGTTCTGCAACTGACGCACGTTGCCTGGCCAAGGGTTGGCCAGCAGCGCCGAGTGGGTGGCTGGGGTGAGGCGACAGGCTGGGCGCTGGATCTGCGTGCAGGCCTGCTGCATGAAGAAGTGCGCCAGCATCAGGATGTCCTGGCCGCGCTCGCGCAGCGGCGGCACTTGCAGGTTGAGGACGTTGAGGCGGTAGAACAGGTCTTCGCGGAAGGTGCCCTCGGCGACCATGCGCTCGAGGTTGCGGTGGGTGGCGCTGATGATTCGCACATTCACCTTCACCTCGCGGTCGCCCCCCACCCGGCGGAAGCTGCCATCGCTGAGAAAACGCAGGAGCTTGGCCTGTAGGTAAGGCGACATCTCGCCGATTTCGTCGAGGAACACCGTGCCCTGGTTGGCCAGTTCCATCAGCCCTGGCTTGCCGCCGCGTTGCGCGCCGGTGAAGGCGCCGGGGGCGTAGCCGAACAGCTCGCTCTCGGCCAGGTTCTCGGGCAGCGCGGCGCAGTTGAGCGCAAGGAACGGCGCGCCATGGCGGCTGCTGATGGCATGGCAGGCGCGGGCCACCAGCTCCTTGCCGGTGCCGGTTTCGCCATGTACCAGCAGCGGGGCGTCCAGCGCGGCCACGCGCAGGGCGCGGGCCTTGAGGGTGCGGATGGCGGGGGAGTCGCCGAGCATCGCATCGAAGCCTTCGGCGTGGTCGTGGTGCAGGGCCGACAGGCGTTCGCCCATGCGTGTGGGCGGGTAGAGGGTCAGCAGGCCACCAGCGTTGGTGATGGGCGTAGCGTCCAGCAGCAGGCTCTGGCCGTTGAGTTGCATCTCGCGCATCGGCAGGTGGAAGTTGTTGTCCAGCAGGGCCTGCAGCAGGCCATCGTCGCCGAACAGCTCGCCCACCGAGCGGCCGGCCGACTCGCGCCCACACAGGGCGATAAGCGCCGGGTTGGCCAACAGCACCTGGCCGGCGCTGTCCACCGCCAGCACGGGGTCGCTCATGGCCGCCAGCAGGGCATCGAGCTGCAAGTGGCGACGTTGCCCGGGAAGGATGTCGACCACCTGCACCGACTGCACGCCATGCACCTCGAACAGGGCGTCGTGCAGCTCTTCGAGCACGGCTGGGCTCAGGGTGGGGGCGTCGATGTAGACGTTCGGCGGCACCATCTCCACTGCATCGAGGTTGAGGTTGCGGGCACCGAGCAGGGCCAGGACTTCCTGGGTGATGCCGACGCGGTCGATGAAGCTGACGTGGATGCGCATGGGTGTACGAACAGTGAACGGCGGGGGGCCAGTATGCCTTGAGTGGGGGATCAGCCCAAGGTCGGCGGCGCGTCATTCGCGGGCAAGCCCGCTCCTACAAGTACCCCACCGCTTTCAAGGACAGTGGGATACCTGTAGGAGCGGGCTTGCCCGCGAAGGCGGTATCAGGGATTACCCAGATGCTCAGGCTTGACCGGGTCGCCGGACTTCACGTCGAGTTTCTCGCGAATATCCTCGAACATCGCGTCATACAGCGGGTGTGGAGAAGGCAGAGCCTCGAATTTCTTCGGCGCTGGCAGGTGCGCCTGGGCCCTGCGGGTCAGCACCATGAGAAAGCTGGGCAGCACTTCGTCCTTGGCCAGGAAGAATTTCTCGTCCACCGGCTTGCCTTCGATACTGCCGTGCATGCGGAACTGGATGCCACGACCGTTGCTGGAGTCTTGAGTGGCCTCGTACTCGATGTTCAAGTCATAGCTGTGGTCAGCTGTGTTCAGCGCCGTGCGCTCGATATGAACATGGCCGGGCTTGAATTGAGCCATGGCATTACCCTCTGGAAGCTTGAAAACGGCGGGCACTTGGCCCGCCAACCGCATTCAACGGTAGCTGATTCCCGGCTTCGCCGTTGAAACTCGCGTACCGGCAGTGCCTTTGACGATGTCCTCGATGTTCTCCAGCGAACTGATAACCGCCACCTTGCCGGTCTGCCGGGCGAAGTCGCAGGCGGCCTGCACCTTCGGCCCCATTGACCCAGCGGCGAAGCCCAGGCGTTCGAGCTCGTCCGGGTGTGCCTGGGCGATGGCCTTCTGCGTAGGCTGCTTGAAGTCGATGTAGGCGGCATCGACATCGGTGGCGATCACCAGCAGGTCGGCCTCCAGCTGCTCGGCCAGCAGCGCCGAGCACAGGTCCTTGTCGATGACCGCCTCCACGCCCTTGAGCTTGTGGTTTTCGTCGTACATCGTGGGAATGCCGCCACCGCCTGCGCAGATCACGATGCTGTTCTTTTCCAACAGCCACTTGATCGGGCGGATCTCGAAGATGCGCTTGGGCTTGGGGCTGGCGACCACGCGGCGATACTTGTCGCCGTCGGGCTTGACCACCCAGCCTTTCTCCTTGGCCAGGCGCTCGGCTTCTTCCTTGGCATACACCGGCCCGATGAACTTGGTCGGGTCCTTGAAGGCCGGGTCGTTGGCATCTACCTCGACCTGGGTCAGCAGGGTGGCGAAGGGCACTTCGAAGTCCAGCAGGTTGCCCAGTTCCTGTTCGATCATATAGCCGATCATGCCTTCGGTCTCGGCGCCGAGCACGTCCAGCGGGTAGGCCTCGTCGGGCTTGTAGGCCAGGCCCTGGAGCGACAGCAGGCCGACCTGCGGGCCATTGCCGTGGGCGACCACCAGCTGGTTGCCGGGGTGGATCTTGGCAATTTGCTCAGCGGCGGTACGGATATTGGCGCGCTGGTTGTCGGCGGTCATTGGCTCGCCGCGGCGCAGTAGGGCGTTGCCGCCCAATGCAACAACGATACGCATGGGGAATGTCCTTTAGCAAAAGAGGGGGCCGCGCTGCGGCCCCTGTGGCCTTAGAGATCGGCCAGTGTCGACACCAGGATCGCCTTGATGGTGTGCATGCGGTTTTCCGCTTGCTCGAAGGCGATACAGGCCGACGACTCGAACACGTCGTCGGTCACCTCGATGCCATTGGCCAGGTGCGGGTACTTCTCGGCGATCTGCTTGCCCACCTTGGTCTCGCTGTTGTGGAACGCCGGCAGGCAGTGCATGAACTTGCTGCGCGGGTTGCCGGTGGCCTTCATCAGTTCCTTGTTCACCTGGTACGGCAGCAGCTGTTCGATACGCTCGCCCCAGGCCTCGACTGGCTCACCCATCGACACCCACACATCGGTGTGCACGAAGTCCACGCCCTTTACCGCGGCCTTCGGGTCCTCGGTCAGGGTGATGCGCGCACCGCTTTCCTCTGCGTACTGCTTGCAGCGATCGACCAGGTCGTCGTGGGGCCACAGCGCCTTGGGCGCGGCGATGCGTACGTCCATGCCCAGCTTGGCGCCGATCAGCAGCAGCGAGTTGCCCATGTTGTTGCGGGCATCGCCCAGGTAGGCGTAGCTGATGTCGTGCAGCGGCTTGTCGCTGTGCTCACGCATGGTCAGCACGTCGGCGATCATCTGGGTGGGGTGGTATTCGTCGGTCAGGCCGTTGAACACTGGCACCCCGGCGAACTTGGCCAGTTCCTCGACGATTTCCTGTTTGAAGCCACGGTATTCGATGGCGTCGTACATGCGCCCGAGCACCCGGGCGGTGTCCTTCATGCTTTCCTTGTGGCCGATCTGCGAGGAGTTGGGGTCGATGTAGGTGACGTTGGCGCCTTGGTCATAGGCGGCCACCTCGAAGGCGCAGCGGGTGCGGGTGGAGGTTTTCTCGAAGATCAGGGCGATGTTGTTGCCCTTCAGGTGCTGCTGCTCGGTGCCGGTGTACTTGGCGCGCTTGAGGTCGCGGGACAGGTCCAGCAGGTAGCGCAGCTCGCGCGTAGTGTGGTGCTCCAGGCTGAGCAGGTTGCGGTTATGGATGTTGAACGCCATGACGGTACTCCTTGAATTCGTTGAAGCGCCCGGCCGGGCTTGTGCATACGGCCGGACGCAGGTGCATCAGTAGTCGATGGGGTCGCGCACGATCGGGCAGGTCATGCAGTGGCCGCCGCCGCGACCGCGGCCCAGCTCGCCGGCGCTGATGGTGATGACCTCGATGCCGGCCTTGCGCAGCAGGGTGTTGGTGTAGGTGTTGCGGTCGTAGCCGATGACCACGCCGGGCTCCAGGGCCACCACGTTGTTGCCGTCGTCCCACTGCTCGCGCTCGGCGGCGAAGCTGTTGCCGCCGGTCTCGACGACGCGCAATTTCACGCCCAGCTGCTCGCCGACCACCTCGATGAACGACTTGTTGATGCGGCGCACGTCCATGCCATAGGGCTTGCTTTCATCCGGGCGGATGATGAACGGCACGATTTCGTTCACCACCTCGGGGAAGACCGTTACCAGGTCGCGGTCGCAGAAGCTGAACACGGTGTCCAGGTGCATGGCGGCGCGGGATTTCGGCAGGCCAGCGACGATCACTTCCTTCACCGCGCCCTTGGCGAACAGGTTACGTGCCAGTTGGCCGATGGCCTGGCGCGAGGTGCGCTCGCCCATGCCGATCAACACGATGCCCTTGCCGATCGGCATCACGTCGCCGCCTTCGAGGGTGGACTGGCCGTGCTGTTTGTCCGGGTCGCCGTACCACACCTCGAAGTCGGCGTTGGTGAACTCCTTGTGGAACTTGTAGATGGCGGTGGTCAGCAGGGTTTCCTGGCGACGTGCTGGCCAGTACATCGGGTTGAGCGTGACGCCGCCGTAGATCCAGCAGGTGGTGTCGCGGGTGAACTGGGTGTTGGGCAGCGGTGGCAGGATGAAGCTGGAGTGGCCCAGGTAGTCGTTGTACATCTTCACCACTTCGGCGCCTTCACTCTGCGGCAGGTCCTGGCCGGCCACGCCGCCGATCAGGAACTCGGCCAGGTGACGCGGCTCGAGGCCTTCGAGCCAGCTGCGCACTTCGTTGTTCAGGCCTACGCCGACGGTGTCATCGGTGATCTTGCGGTCGAGGATCCATTTCAGCGCTTCGGGCTGCTGCACGATATCGGTCAGCAGGTTGTGCATTTCCAGCACATCGACGCCGCGCTCGCGCATCTTGGTGACGAAGTCGAAGTGGTCGCGCTTGGCCTGGTCGACCCAGATCACATCGTCGAACAACAGCTCGTCGCAGTTGCTCGGGGTCAGCCGCTTATGCGCAAGCCCTGGCGCGCAGACCATCACCTTGCGCAGTTTCCCGGCTTCGGAGTGGACACCGTATTTCTGTTTTTCCGTGGACATGATTGCTTCCTCCAGTAATTGCGAAGACAGGATTCAAAGGGTCAGGAAACCGTCGTACAGGCCGTAGGCCGCCACCAGGGCGCCGAGCACCACGACTGCGAAGATCAGCTTCTCGATACCGGTGAAGATCGGTTGGCCCACTTCACGCTTGGCCTTGGCGAACAGGATCGCGCCAGGGGCATACAGCAGGGCCGAGAGCAGCAGGTATTTCACGCCGCCGGCATACAGCAGCCAGATGGCATACAGCAGGGCGATGCCGCCGATGACCAGGTCCTTGCGCCGCTCGGCCAGGGCCTGCTCGTAGGTTTCGTTGCGCACCGCCAGCAGCACCGCGTAGGCCGCCGACCACAGGTAAGGCACCAGGATCATCGAGGTGGCGAGGTAGATCAGCGACAGGTAGGTGCTGTTGGAAAACAGCGTGATGACCAGGAAGATCTGCACCATGGCGTTGGTCAGCCACAGGGCGTTGGCCGGCACTTGGTTGGCGTTCTCGCGGCGCAGGAACTCCGGCATGGTGTGATCCTTTGCGGCGGCGAACATGATCTCGGCGCACAACAGCACCCACGACAGCAGCGCCCCCAGCAGCGAGATGATCAGGCCGACGCTGATCAGCACCGCACCCCAGTGGCCCACCACATGCTCCAGCACGGCGGCCATCGATGGGTTTTGCAACTTGGCCAGTTCCGGTTGGGTCATCACGCCCATCGACAGCACGTTGACCAGCACCAGGAACAGCAACACGGTGATGAAGCCGATGACCGTGGCCTTGCCCACGTCGGAGCGTTTTTCCGCCCGTGACGAGAAGATGCTCGCGCCCTCGATGCCGATGAACACCCAGACGGTGACCAGCATCATGTTGCGCACCTGGTCCATCACGCTGCCCAGGTCAGGCGAGCCGAGGCCCCAGATGTCGGCGGTGAACACGTCGAGCTTGAAGGCGAACAGGCAGATCAGCGCGAACAGTGCCAGCGGCACCACCTTGGCCACGGTGGTGACCAGGTTGATGAAGGCCGCTTCCTTGATGCCACGCAGCACCAGGAAGTGCACGGCCCACAGCAGGACCGAAGCACCGATCACCGCTGCCGGGGTGTTGCCTTCACCGAACAGCGGGAAGAAGTAGCCCAGGGTGCTGAACAGCAGCACGAAGTAGCCGACGTTGCCCAGCCAGGCGCTGATCCAGTAGCCCCAGGCCGAGGAAAAGCCCATGTAGTCGCCGAAACCGGCCTTGGCATAGGCATACACACCGCCGTCCAGGTCGGGCTTGCGGTTGGCCAGGGTCTGGAACACGAAGGCCAGGGTGAGCATGCCCACCGCGGTGATCGCCCAGCCGATCAGTACCGCCCCGACCCCAGCACTTGCCGCCATGTTCTGTGGCAGCGAAAAGATACCGCCACCAATCATCGAGCCCACGACAAGTGCAACAAGTGCGCCCAGTTTTAGTTTTCCGGGGGAATCAGACATTTAATAACTCCATGCCAGGAGAAAGTTGACATCAGAATAAATCCGACGCCTTGGTCATTCGCTGATGTAGATCAGTTCATGACGCCGCGAAGTGGGAAAAAACCTTCACGCGCCTCCTGGAGAGTGCCGACTAACTGGCTGCAGGCCTTGTGCGCTGGCACCTCCGTGTCCATCTGAAACAAACGCTGCGTTTGGCCTGCGAACTATCACGCTAGCTGCTTTTGGGCTTTTCGCAAATTCTTCTCAACAAACGTCATCATCAATCGGGTATTCGTGATCGATAGCGCAATTGTCATTTTTATCAGGCAAGTGCCATAGACAACTCAGTTATGAGTGCTATAGCTTTAATGGCTTTGTCTAATAAGCGATGCGTATTACTGGCAGTGCTAAAGTTCATTGCTCGATACTCAGGAAGCTATAACTGCGAGGAATTCCATGAGCGAGCCGGGACAGAAATTGCGCCTGGGGGCGCTGATCGCGTTGGTGGTCGGCTCGATGATCGGTGGCGGGATCTTCTCGCTGCCGCAGAACATGGCTGCACGCGCCGACGTGGGCGCCGTCCTGATTGGCTGGGGCATCACGGCAGTGGGCATGCTGGCCTTGGCGTTCGTCTTCCAGAGCCTGGCCAACCGCAAGCCGCAGCTGGACTCTGGGGTATACGCCTACGCCAAGGCCGGCTTTGGCGAATACATGGGGTTTTCCTCGGCCTGGGGCTACTGGATCAGTGCCTGGCTGGGCAACGTCGGCTACTTCGTGCTGCTGTTCAGCACCCTCGGTTTCTACTTCCCGGTGTTCGGTGAGGGCAATACGCCGGTGGCTATCGGCTGCGCCTCGCTGCTGCTGTGGGCCGTGCATTTTCTGGTACTGCGCGGCATCAAGGAGGCGGCCTTCATCAACCAGGTCACCACCGTGGCCAAGGTGGTACCGCTGCTGATCTTCATCGTCATCGCCGCCTTCGCCTTTCGCGCAGACATCTTCACCCGGGATATCTGGGGCCTGGGCAACCCGAAGTTCGGCAGCGTGCTGGAGCAGGTGCGCAACATGATGCTGGTGACGGTGTTCGTGTTCATCGGCATCGAGGGCGCCAGCGTGTATTCGGGCAGGGCGCTGCTGCGCTCGGATGTGGGCAAGGCCACGGTGATCGGTTTTCTCGGCGTGCTGGCGCTATTGGTGCTGGTCAACGTGCTGTCGCTGGGGGTGATGACCCAGCCGGAGCTGGCGCAGTTGCCCAACCCCTCGCTGGCTTCGGTGCTGGAGCATATCGTCGGGCCATGGGGGGCGTTGCTGATCAGTATTGGCCTGGCGGTGTCGTTGTTGGGCGCGTTGTTGTCGTGGGCCTTGCTGTGCGCCGAGATCCTGTTCGCCACGGCGCGGGACAAGACCATGCCGGGCTTTCTGGCGCGCGAGAACGCCAACCATGTGCCGGCCAATGCCCTGTGGCTGACCAACTGCATGATCCAGGGGTTTCTGCTGATCACGCTGTTTTCGGCGGGCACCTACACCAGCCTGATCTACCTGGCGTCGTCGATGATCCTGGTGCCGTACTTCTGGTCGGCAGCCTATGCGCTGCTGCTGGCGTGGCGTGGGGACGGGTATGCGGGGCAGGTGGGTGCGCGGCGCAAGGACTTGCTGGTGGCGGGGTTGGCGCTGGTGTATGCGGTGTGGCTGCTGTACGCCGGGGGGGTGAAGTACCTGCTGCTGTCTGCGTTGCTGTATGCGCCGGGGGTGATCCTGTTCGCGCGGGCCAAGCATGAGCAGGGGCAGGTACTGTTTACCCGCTGGGAGAAGCTGCTTTTCGCGGCGGTGCTGGTGGGGGCTGCGGCGGCGGCCTATGGACTGTATTCGGGCTTGTTGCACCTGTGAATCTTGCGACCCTTTCGCGGGCAAGCCCGCTCCTACAAGGTTTGCGCCGAACCCTGTAGGAGCGGGCTTGCCCGCGAAAGGGCCACAAGATTCACCAGCTCGGTTCGGCCGAACCCAGCTCGCAGGCACCCCTTTCCCAGTGCATATGTGCTTCGCCGACCATTAACGGCCCTTTGACCCGCTGTGCCGGCCCCCAAGGGGTGTTTTCCACAGGTAAAGCCAAATCTGCCGCTGTTTCCTGCGGCATTGGCAAGTCATCGCTCACGGTGCCGTACTCGATCAACAGCTTTGCCGTGCGCGCCAGGGAGAACCGCGACAGGCTTGCCTGGCCCCTGGCCAAGGCGCGGATCACTTCGGCGGCCATCAGATAGCCGGTGGCATGATCCAGCGCCTGCACCGGCAACAGCACCGGGTGCTCGACCTGGCGCCAGCGCATACCTTCGCGGGCGATCCCGGTGCTCATCTGCACCAGGCTGTCGAAGCCTCGGCGCTGGCGCCACGGCCCACTCCAGCCATAGGCGTCGAGGCTGACGTCCACCAACGCCGGGTTGAGCTGGCGTCGCCGCTCATGGCCGTAACCGAGCGTCTCCAGGGCATCGGCTCGGTAACCATGCAGCAGGACGTCCGCCTCGCCCAGCAGCCGCTCGAACACCTGGCGCCCTTGTGCTGTGTGCAGGTCGAGGCGGGCGCAGCGCTTGCCCAAGGTCACCTCGGCTACCACGGCTGGCTCTTCCCAGCCGGGTGGGTCGAGGCGCAGCACCTGGGCGCCGAAACCGGCCAGCACGCGGCTGGCGGTGGGGCCGGCGAGGATGCGCGTCAGGTCGAGCACCTTGATGCCCGCCAACGGCCGCGACGAGCTGCCTTGCCAGGGACGTGGCACGGTTTGCTGGAGGGTTTCGCGCAACACCAGTGGCTCGGCATTTACCGCCTGGCCCTGGGGGTGCTCGCACCACTCGGCCCAGCTGCGCATCTTCGCCGCGCAACCGCCCGCTGCGACCACGGCGCCTTCCAAGGCCTCGGCGTCCCAGTGGGCGACTGCGGCGGCTACCGCGCCACGTTCGGGCGGTACGCCCAGTACCTGCAGGGCCGCCTGGCGATGATGAAGGGCGTTGGTGTGCAGTCGAATCCAGCCATCGCGGGTCGGGTAGTCGCCCGCCATGGCATCCCACAGCGGTGGTGGCTGCCAGCCTTGCGGGCGCAGGCTGGTGGCGAACCAGAACGACGCCAGGCGGCGGTCGACCTGCACCAGAGGGCAATGCTCGGTGTGTCGCTCCTTTAGTTCCGCCAAGGCCAGCCCCACGGCGGCAATGCTGGCAGCGGCCAGGTCGGTGACCGCGAACGTCGAGGGTAGGCTGCCGACGCCTTGCCAGCGCACGACGGGCGGCGCCAGGTTCAATTCGCGGGCGATGGTGTCGAGAAGCAAGGGCATTGAGGATCCTCCGTGTCGGATCCAATTGCAGTACATCTGACGGCGGTACGCAAATCCGTCAGGACTGTACCCCGGCCGAAGGGGCCAGTGGACGCTCGGGGCGTGACCAGATCCACAGGTTGCCCAGGGTCATGCCGGCGATGGCCAGGTACACCGGCCAGTGGTGTTCGAGCAGGGTCAGCATCAGGCCTGCGCACAGCAGCATGCTGATGGTTGCACTGACCTTCGCGCGGCGCTGGATCACTTTGCCGTTGCGCCAGTTGTAGAGGATCGGCCCGAACAGCCGGTGGTTTTCCAGCCAGGCCGAGAGGCGTGGCGAACTGCGCGTGGCGGCCCAGGCGGCGAGCAGGATGAACTCGGTGGTCGGCAGCCCCGGAATGACGATGGCGACCAGGCCGATGCCGAGGCTGACGTAGGCCAGGATCGCATACAGCAGGCGGGCAATGCGGGAGCGGGCGACTTGGGTCATGGTCTCACTGCAAAACGGTCCGGCCACCTGGTTGGTGGCCGGCAGGTGCGTCTCAGGCCAGCGCGGCGTCGGCGGCGTAGGCGTGCTTGAGCAGCTCGGTGAAGCGCTCGAAGGCGGCGACTGCGCCGCGCTCTGCGGCAGCGTCTTCTTCAGGCGAGAGTTCCAGGGCGTCGAGAGTTCGGGTGAATTCCTTCCAGCCTTGGGCACGACCACCTTCCGGCTCGCCCAGGTGACGGGCGCCGAAGCTGTCGGACAGCTCCAGGGCCACGGCACGTTTGATCAGGAACGCGGCGCCCAGTTTGGAGCCTTCGGAGACGAAGATCCAGCCCAGCGCTTCGCCCAGGCTCGGCTTGCCCAGGGCGCCGGCGACCGGGCCGGGCACTTCGGTGTTCAGGTCGGCGAGGTCCAGGCGGGCCTGTTCGGCACGGCAGCGGGCGGCCAGGTCGGGGACGATGGCGATCAGCTGTGGGTCGGTGTACAGGGCCTGCAACTCGGACTGGAACAGGTACTGGGCGACGACGAAGCGGGCGAAGTTTTCGCGGTTCTCGAATGGGGCGTGGGACTTGACCAGGGCGTCCAGCTCGGTGTGCGGCGCGTGGGTGACCTGGTTCAGGCGTTGCGAGCGCAGGGCAGGGCGCTCGGAGGATTCGCGGGTCATGGGTGCATCCTTGGGAAATGAGGTGTCTAGTGACAAGACGAAGGAGAAGACGCGGGACAGTAAAAAAACCTCACCTGGGAGGGAGAGGCATTTGTGTTTGTCATCTGGATTTGTGGTTGCTCATTCGCGGGCAAGCCCGCTCCTACAGGATCTTCGCTACCCCTGTAGGAGCGGGCTTGCCCGCGAGTGAGACGCCTCGGTTATGGATCAGATATCCCACACCACATTGATGGCGAAGTTGCGCCCCGGCATGGTCAGGCGGTCGAGGTTGGCCGGTTGGGTAACGCCGGCCTCGCCCAAGCCGTCGTAGCCACGCACGTCATCCCACTGCCAGTACTTCTTGTCGGTCAGGTTGTACAGGCCTGCGTTGACGGTGACGTCGTCGGTGACCTTGTAGAAGCCGGTCAGGTCCAGCACCCCGTAGCCAGGGGTACGGAACTGGCTGCTGGTGCCGTCGGGGGCGAAGAAGGTGGTGTCGTCGACACGGTTCTTGCGCTTGACCAGGGTCCAGCTCAGCAGGCCGCCGTAGTTCTGTTGCTCATAGCCCAGGCCCATTACTGCGGTCAGCGGGTTGACGCTGTTCAGCGGCTGGCCGTTGTCGTCGTTGCGCCCGTGGGCATAGGCCAGCGAGCCCTGGGTGTACAGGCCTTGCGGCGCGCCGAAGTGGTCGAGGTTCAGACGGCCCTTGAACTCGGCACCCTTGATGGTGGCGTGCTTGATGTTGTTGGCCTGGAAGGTCGAACCCAGGTTGGCCGACTGCACGGCGTCTTCGTTGATGAAGTCGCGGTACTTGTTGTAGAACACCGCCACGTCGAAGTTGCCGGCCTCGAAGTTGCCACGCAGGCCGGTTTCGTAGCTCTTGCTTTTCTCCGGCTCAAGGTTCGGGTTCGGCTCCACGCGATAGCCCAGGCCCGGGTTGTCGAAGCGCCCGTACATGGCCTTGGCGGTCGGGGTGCGGAAGCCTTCGGCGTACTGGCCGTACCAGGTGTAGTGGTCGTTGAAGGCATAGGTCACGCCGAACTTGGGCGAGACGCGGTGCCAGTTCTTGGTCGAGTCGTCGACATCGGTGGGCGCGGTGCCGGTGCCCTGGATACCGCGCAGGAACTCGGCGGTCATCTTCGGCTCCATGCGCGTGTAGTCGTAGCGGGCGCCGGGCAGGAAGGTCCAGTTGTTCCAGCGGATCTCGTCCTGGGCGAACACGCTGTAGGTGTCGATGGTCGGGTCCGGGAAGTCGCTGACCAGCACCTGGCCGTCAGTCGGGCTGTTCTGGCCGACGCTCAGGCAGGAGCCGCCAACCCGCAGGCAGGTGCCGGTGCCGCTGCGCGAGCCGGTGACCTTCTCATGCTTGAGGGTGGTGCCGTAGGTCAGCAGGTGCTCGGTTTCGCCGAGGCTGAAGGCCTTTTCCAGCTGGCCATCGAAGACCCACTGGCGGTCCTTGTAGGTGGTGTCGCGGGTGCGCAGCACGGTGCGGCTGAAGGGGAAGTAGACTTCCTCGGTTTCCTGGTCGGTCTTGGCGATCTGGTAGTTCAGGCTCCACTTCACGTGGTCGGCCACCAGGCTGTTGACGCCAAAGTCGTGGTTGATGCCGAAGCGCTCGCGGGTGACCGTGTCGTTGCCGGCGCGGCTGCGGTACATGCCCAGCCCGGCGCCGTTGGTGAACGGCCCGCCCACTGCACTGAGGATGTTCTGGTCGCGGTCATCCTTGTAGCGCTCGTAGGTGAAACCCAGGCGCGCATCGTCGGCGTAGTTCCAGCCCAGCTTGGCCAGCACGTTGGTGGTGCGCACGTCTTCCGGGTTGGCCTCGGTGCGGGCAAGACCGGTGCCGCTGTGGCTGCCATAGGACTCGGTCTCGTGGCCGTTGCGCTGGCTCAGGTGCAGCAGGCCGTCGAAGTCGCCCTGGCGGCCGGCGACGGTGGCGGAGGTCAACCAGCTTTCGTCGGCCGAGCTGTAGCCGGTCTTCAGGCGGGCACCGACGTCCTTGCCGGGCTTGATGATGTCTTCCGGGTCGAGGGTGTAGTAGCTCACCGCGCCGCCGATGGCGTTGCTGCCATACAGCACCGAGGCCGGGCCGCGCAGAATCTCAACGCGCTTGACGATTTCAGGGTCGACGTAGTTGCGCTGGGTCTGGGCGTAGGGGCCGTAGAAGAAGCTGTCGGGAATCGATACGCCATCGACTTGGGTCAGGATGCGTTCGCCGTCGATACCGCGGATGTTGTAGCCGTTCAGGCCGCTGCGCTGGCCCACGCCACCCACCGACACGCCCGGTTCATAACGCACCAGGTCCTTGATGTCGTTGACGTTCTGGCGGTCCAGTTGCTCGCGGGTCTGCACGCTGACGGTGCTGGGCACCAGGTTGACGTCCTGGGCGCTGCGGGTGGCGCTGATGGTCACCTGTTGCAGGGCGATGGCGTTACCCGACGACTGACGCTCCAGCACCACGTTGCCGTTCCCGATCTTGCGGTAGCTCAGGCCAGTGCCGTTGAGCAGGCGTTGCAGCGCGGCTTCCGGGGCGAACGAGCCTTGCACGCCGGGCGAGGAGACGCCCTCGGCCAGCTCTGCGGAGAAGCCCACCTGCCAACCGGTTACTTCGGTGAACGCGTTGATCGCCGACACCAGCGGCTGCTGGGCGATGGCGAAGCGATAGTCGCCCATGCGCGGGCTGCTGGCCTGGGCCGGTTCCGCTGCCAAGGCCGGCAGGCTGAAGCTGCCGATGGCCAGCAGCGCCAGGGTCAGTAGCGAGAGCTGGCCCATGCGGCGGGAGGAAGGGGACGGGCGGGTTGGACCTGTGGACATCGAAAGCGCTCCCTGTCGCGCGAACTGTTATAGGTGATGACTGTTCTCGTTTTCAAACAAGAATCAGTTGCATTGGCTATAACGAGACGGGCGGGGTTCAGGGATCGCGTAAAAAAAGTTTTCAGCTAGTTGAGAATCACCACGGCGGGGAACTCCTGTAGCTGCGCCGAGGTGATGTGCGCCAGGGCCCGCAGGGTTTCCAGCGGCTGGTCGAGGCGGTAGTTGCCGGTCACCGCGACCTGTTCGAGGCGCTCGTTGCGGTTGATGATCCAGCCGGGGTAGTAGCGGCGCAGTTCGTCGAGCACTTGGCTCAACGGGCAGTTTTCGAACACCAGGCGGCCTTCGATCCAGGCCAGTTCCTTGTGCAGGTCGGCGCGCTGGCGCTGGCCGAACCCATCAGGCCCGACGCTGATGCTGTCGCCGGCGCTCAGGCGAATGCGCTGGTCGCGCTCGCCTTGCAGGTCGACATCGCCGCGCTGCACCCGCACCTGGGCCTGGCCATCGAGGTAGCGCACGGCGAAGTTGGTGTCGCGCACCTGCGCGCGCAGTGGCCCGGCCTGGACCTCCAGCGGTTGCTGGCTGCCGCCGGGTACTTCGAAGAACGCCTCGCCCTGCAACAGGCGGGCGACCTGGCGGCCTTCGCGCAGGTCGCTGGCGAAGGCCGAGTTGGTGTTGAGCAGCACCTTGGCGCCGTCGTCCAGTTGCAGGCGCTGGCGTTCGCCGACCACAGTCAGGTGGTCGGCTTGCAGGCGTACCGGCAGGTTGCCAAAGGTGAACAGCCCGACCAGCAGCACGGCGGCGGTGGCCAGGGGTTTCCAGTGACGGCGCAGGCGCCCGCCGAGCGAGCGGCGTTGTTGTTGGTGCAGTTGCCCGGCAGCCTGGTGCAGGGCATTGCCATTCCATAGCGCCTCGGCCTCGACGTAGGCCTGGGCGTTGAACTCATTGGCACCCAACCAGGTTTCGAAGGCCTCGGTGTCGGCTTCGCTGGCGCATTGCAGGCGAATCAGCCAGTCCTGCGCCTCTTCCTGGGCGCGAGCACGGGCATCAGCCTCGGCGGGCGACGCAGGAGGGGAATCGCGGTCGGTCACGGTGGGTCCTTGCTGGGATTTGGTGCAAATGATCGTGGCTGTGTTGCGCCATGGCAAGGGCCTTGCCGATTTAGCAAGCTACCAGGCGGCGAGCGGTCGCCACTCACTTCAGGCGCTCGGCCACGCCCATGCAGATGGCCATGATCAGTTTCAGTTCTTTCTGCACGGTACTGGCGGACACCTGCAACTGCTCGGCGATCTCCAGGTAGCTGGCGCCATGCAGGCGGCTGAGGATGAAGATGCGCTGCTGGCGCGCGGTGAGCTGGGACAGGCTGACGCTCAGGTGCTTGAGCAATTGCTCGGCATGGGCGGCGTCCTCGCTGCTGCCCAGGGGCGCGGCGACGTTGTGCAGCACCTGTTCAGGTACATCGTCGACCAGCGTGCGTGCTTGCACACGGCGTGCGCGCAGGTGGTCGAGCGCCAGATTGCGCGCGGTCTGGAACACGAACGGCTCGAGGTGCTCGATGGGGTGCTCGCCCAGGGCGCGGGTAACCCGCAGATAGGTCTCCTGCAGCAGGTCTTCCGCGGTACTGGGGTTGCCCACCATGCGTTGCAGCGTGCGCAGCAGGGTGAGGCGCTGGGTAAGGAAGACGGAGTTGAATCGGGACTGACTCACGGGGAAACCTGGCCGATGAGGGGTGAATGATAATGCTTATCATCCATGCCTCAGGTCAAGGGCAGAAATGTCATGAACAGGTAAAGGTTCGTGACGTCTGCACCGGCCTCTTCTGTAAGCGCGCGACGGGTTTGGCACCGCAAGACGCGCTGTTTGGCACCGGCAGAGCCCACGAGCCGCCCCCTCTAGCCCTTTCTGTAGCGCCAGT
>NZ_JBNNVR010000092.1:0-21265 GCF_050280645.1 Pseudomonas sp. NPDC089554 | reverse complement strand
ATTTTTCCCCTTGCTCCCCATTCGCGGGCAAGCCCGCTCCTACAGGGGACTGCGGCGATCAGTCGAACACGATGCCCTGCGCAAGCGGCAGCTCGCGCGAATAGTTCACTGTGTTGGTCTGGCGGCGCATGTAGGCCTTCCACGAATCCGACCCGGACTCACGCCCGCCCCCAGTTTCCTTCTCACCACCGAACGCACCGCCGATTTCCGCCCCGCTGGTGCCGATGTTGACGTTGGCGATGCCGCAGTCGCTGCCCGCAGCGCTCTGGAAGCATTCGGCCTCGCGGATGTCGGTGGTGAAGATGCACGAGGACAGCCCCTGCGGCACTTCGTTGTTCAGGCGCAGCGCGTCTTCGAAATCGTCGTAGGCCAGCACGTAGAGGATCGGCGCGAAAGTCTCATGGCGCACCACCTCGCTCTGCCCAGGCATTTCGACGATGGCGGGCGTCACGTAGTAGGCATTCGGGTACTGCTCGGCCAGCTGGCGCTCGCCGCCGAACACCTGGCCACCTTCATCGCGGGCCTTGGCCAGCGCGCCTTGCATGGCATCGAAGGACGGCTTGTCGATCAGCGGGCCGACCAGGTTGTCCTTGCGTGGGTCGCCGATACGCACCTTGGCGTAGGCCGCTTTCACCCGGGCGACCACCTCGTCCTTGACCGAACGGTGCACGATCAGCCGGCGCAGGGTGGTGCAGCGCTGGCCAGCAGTACCGACGGCAGAGAACAGGATGCCGCGCACCGCCAGGTCGAGGTCGGCGCTGGGGGCAAGAATCATGGCGTTGTTGCCGCCCAGCTCGAGGATGCTGCGGCCAAAGCGCGCGGCAACGCGCGGGCCCACTTCACGGCCCATGCGCGTGCTGCCGGTGGCGCTGACCAGCGGCACGCGCGGGTCGTCGACCAACGCTTCGCCCGCCTCGCGGCCCCCGATCACCAGCTGGCTCAGGCCCTCTGGCGCTTCGCCGAAGGCCTTCAACGCCTTCTCGAACAATGCCTGGCAAGCCAAGGCGGTGAGCGGCGTCTTCTCGGACGGTTTCCACACCACGGCGTTACCGGCCACCAGTGCCAGGGTGGCGTTCCACGCCCATACCGCCACCGGGAAGTTGAAGGCGCTGATCACCCCGACCACACCCAGCGGGTGCCACGATTCACGCATGTGGTGGCCCGGACGCTCGGAAGCGATGGTCAGGCCATACAGCTGACGCGACAGGCCGACGGCGAAGTCGCAGATGTCGATCATCTCCTGCACCTCGCCCAGGCCTTCCTGGGTGATCTTGCCGGCTTCCACCGAGACCAGCTCGCCCAGGTCGGCCTTGTGCGCGCGCAGCACTTCGCCGAACAGCCGCACCAGCTCGCCACGGCGTGGGGCCGGCACATTGCGCCAGGTTTCGAAGGCTTTATGCGCTTGGTCGATACGCGCAGTGGTCTCGGCCTTGCCGAGCAGCTTCACCGAGGCGATCTGGCTGCCGTCGATCGGCGTGTGGACAGGGTAGTCGCCCTGGGTATGAGCCTGGGCGGCGACGCCCAGGCGCTCGAGCAATGCAGCAACCATCGTGCTTCTCCTAATCGGTGAAGGGGTGGAAATCGTGAGGGTCAGTATTAATCCGATCACTCAGGTGCAACAAACGACCTTTATTCCGCTTATCATTCCGCCAGGTAATGACAACCCTGCCGTAGAGACCGCTATGTCCAAACGCCTGGTGCCGTCGATGACGGCCTTGCAGTGCTTCGAAGCCGCTGCCCGTCACCTCAGCTTCACTCGCGCCGCTGAAGAGCTGCACCTGACCCAGAGCGCGGTGAGCAAGCAGGTGGCGCAGCTCGAAGACCTGCTTCGCCATCACCTGTTCCTGCGTATTCGCCGGCGCTTGCAGCTCACGCCCGCAGGCGCGCTGTACCTGGCCGAGGTGAACAAGATCCTCACCCAGGTGGACATGTCCAGCCGCTACGTCCTGACCTACGGCGAGCAGACCGAAGTATTGAAAGTAGCCACTCAACCGAGTTTTGGCGTGCGCTGGTTGATCCCCAGCCTCAAGGGTTTCGGCAAGCGCCACCCGAACATCCACCTGGACATCCGCAACGAGATGGAACCCTTCGCCCTGCCGCAAGGCTCGGCCGATGTGGTGTTCTACTTCGGCCAGGGCACCTGGCCGGGGGCGACTTGCGTAGAGTTGTTCGGCGAGGAAGTGGTGCCGGTGTGCGCCCCCGAGCTGCTGGCGGGCGGCAGCCTGGCCGATGCCGGGGCGCTGGCCGAGCAGGTGTTGCTGCAAAGCACCTCGCGCCCACAGGCCTGGCACGAGTGGTTCCTGGAGCAAGGCCTGCACACCGACAACAGCTACCACGGGCCGCGCTTCGACACCTTCTACATGGCCTTGAGCGCAGCACAGGCCGGCTGTGGCGTGGCGCTGGTGCCGCGCTACCTGGCAGAGAAGGAGCTGGCCGATGGCAGCCTGGTGGTGCCCTGGAACCATACGATGCGCAGCCAGGGCGCGCATTACCTGGCGTTTGCCGAGCATGCGGCGGAGGTGCCGAAGGTAAGGGCGTTGGTCGAGTGGATCAAGGACCAGTTGGCTTAGCCCTCGCGCCTACAGGGGTGGGGTACATCGCAACCAGATCAATCGCGAACGGAATGACCCCCGCACTTTTTTTCGCTTGCCGCAAAAGTGCATTCCCCGCTTTCATGTATGGGTACTTCTCCAGCCCAGGAATCCCGCGATGCCCGCCCACGATTTCGTCAGCCCAGACAGCATCCGTGCGCAGTTTTCCGCCGCCATGTCGCTCATGTACAAGCAGGAAGTGCCGCTGTACGGCACGTTGCTGCAACTGGTGAGCGACATCAACCGCCAGGTCATGGCCGAGCAACCGAAGGTTGCCGAGGCGCTGCGCTGGACGGGCGAAGTGGAGCGACTCGACCAGGAGCGCCACGGCGCCATCCGCGTCGGCACGGCCGAGGAACTGGCGACCATCGCGCGCCTGTTCGCGGTCATGGGCATGGCGCCGGTCGGCTACTACGACCTGAGCTCGGCAGGCGTGCCGGTGCACTCCACGGCCTTTCGCGCAGTGCACGAGCAGTCGCTGCATATCAGCCCGTTCCGGGTGTTCACCTCGCTGCTGCGCCTGGAGCTGATCGACAACCTCCCACTGCGCGAGCTGGCCCGCAGCATTCTGGCCAAGCGCAAGATATTTACCCCTCGTGCGCTGGAACTGATCGCCCAATGCGAGCGTGATGGCGGCCTGAACACCGACGATGCCGATAGTTTCGTCCAAGAAGCCCTGCACACCTTCCGCTGGCACCACGACGCCACAGTCAGCGCCGAGCAGTACCGGCAGTTGCACGACCAGCACCGGCTGATCGCCGACGTGGTGGCGTTCAAGGGCCCGCACATCAACCACCTCACCCCACGCACCCTGGATATCGATGCGATCCAGCTGGGCATGCCGGCCAAGGGCATTCCACCCAAGGCCGTGGTCGAAGGCCCGCCCACCCGTCGCCACCCGATCCTGCTGCGCCAGACCAGCTTCAAGGCCTTGCAGGAGCAGGTGGCGTTCAACGACGCCCAGGGCAGCCATACCGCGCGCTTCGGCGAGATCGAGCAGCGCGGCGCGGCGCTCACGCCCAAGGGCCGCCTGCTCTACGACCGCCTGCTCGACACCACCCGCGCCGCCCTCGGTGGCGTGCCCGCCGAGGCCAATGCCGAGCGCTACCAAACACTCTTGGCGCAGACTTTCGCCGAATTCCCGGATGCCCTGGCGCAGATGCGCGAACAGGGGCTGGCCTACTTCCGTTACTTCGCGACCGACAAAGGTCTGGCCGAACGCGGCCAGGAGGATCGGCCAACGACCTTGCAGGCGTTGATCGACGCGGGGCATGTGCATTACGAGGCGTTGGTGTACGAAGACTTCCTGCCGGTGAGTGCAGCGGGCATCTTCCAGTCGAACCTGGGCGACGAGGCCCAAGCCGACTATGGCAGCAACGCCAACCGCGAGGCCTTCGAGGCGGCGCTGGGGTTGCAGGTGCAGGATGAGTTGGCGCTGTATGCGCAAAGCGAGCAGCGCTCGCTACAGGCCTGCGCCCAGGCCTTGGGGCTGGAATACCTGTAGGAGCGGGCTTGCCCGCGAACCAGGGCGCAGCCCTGGCCATACACCGCGGTGTCTGGTTCGCGGCGGTTCGGCGTCCCGACAAGCCCGCTCCTACAGACAGCCTCAGCGCCCTACGCGGAACCGGTCCACTTCCTCACGCAACTGCGCCGCCAAGCCTTCCAACTCGCGCGCAGTGCTGGCCACTTCGTTGGCCACGTCGCGCTGCTCGCTGTTCGCTTGAGCAATGCTCTGCAGGTTGCGGCTAAGCACCGTCGAGGTGCTGCTCTGCTCCTGGGTCGCGGTGCTGATCACGGCGAACTGCTCGCCCGCCAGGCGGCTCTGCTCGTCGATGCGCGCCAGCGCCTCGGCCACCTTGTCATTACGCTCCAGGCCTTCCTGCATCAGGTGGTTGCCCTGTTCCAGGGTGCTGATGGCATGGCCGGTCTGCTGCTGGATGCTGGCGATCATGCCGGAGATTTCATCGGTAGCCTGACGCGTACGAGCCGCCAACCCACGCACCTCATCGGCCACCACGGCAAAGCCGCGGCCCTGCTCACCTGCGCGCGCCGCCTCGATGGCGGCGTTGAGCGCCAGCAGGTTGGTCTGCTCGGCAATCGCTGTGATGACCCCGACGATGCCGCCGATTTCCTGCGAACGCGCGCCCAGGGTGTCCATCACCTGGGCAGTGCCGCCCAGCGCCTCGGCGATCTGCTTGAGCGAGGACGAGGCCTGGTCCATGGCGCTGCGGCCAATGCGCGTCTGCTGGGCGTTGTCGCGCGCCATGCGCTCGGTGCCGGCCATGTTGTCGGCGATGTTCATCGAGGTGGCGCTGAATTCTTCCACGGCACCGGCCATGCTGGTGATCTCGCCGGACTGCTGGTCCATGCCCTCGCAGGCACCGGACGACAAGCCGGACAACGAACGGGCACGGCTGCTGACCTGTTCGGAGGCACTGCGGATGTGCTCGACCATGGTCGCCAGCGCATCGGCCATCTTGTTGAAGCTGCGGGCCAGCTGGCCGATCTCGTCGTTGCTGGTGACCGACAGGCGCGCGCTGAGGTCGCCCGCGCCAAGGGCTTCGGCCTGGCGCACCAGGTCGTCCAGGGGGCGCAGTTTGCGGCGCAGCAGCCACAGGGTGGCGGCGACCGCCAGCAGCATTGCCAGCAGGCTGCCGATGGCCAGGCGCAAGCCAACGCTCCAGGTCACATCGCGAATCTCGGCCTCGGGCATGCTGGCCACTACTGTCCATGGGCCTTCGGCAAACGGCTCGGAGACGCTGAAGATCTGCCGCTCGCCGCTCTGCCAGAAATGCCCTACCGGTTGCCCGGCCAATTCCTTGGCCGCCGCAACTTCATCGGCCACGCCCGCTGGCGGCACCAACCACTTGCCCTGCTCGTCGAGCAGGGCCAGCGAGCCGGTCTGGCCGATGCGGAAGCGCTTGAGGTTGGCGAACTGGGCGTTCTGCGCATCGGTGTAGTCGAAGCCGACGAACAGCACGGCCATGATCTGCCCTGCACCATCGCGCACTGGCACGTAGCGGGTCATGTAGTTGCGCTCGAACAGCAGCGCCCGGCCCACGTAGGTCTGCCCGGCCATCAACGGCTTGTAGGCCGGGTGCTGGCGGTCGAGCTTGGTGCCGATGGCGCGGCTGCCGTCCTGCTTGGTCAGCGAGGTGCTGATGCGGATGAAGTCATCGCCGCTGCGCACGAACAAGGTCGCAACGCCCGCGGTCAGGCGCTTGAAGTCGTCGACCTGCTGGAAGTTGTTGTTCAGCAGGCTGTCACCCAGGTACAGCGCTGGCGCAGGTTGCCCGGCCACATCGACGTTCTCGCCGTTGTGCACCGACAGGCCCGAAGCGAAGCGCTGCTCGAACAACCCGCTCAGACGCTGGGTGTTGTCCTTGAGCGAACCGTGGAAGGTGTCCAACTGGTCGGCCAACAGGCGCGCTTCGCTGCCCAAGTGCTGCTGGCGCGTGGCGATGTTGGCGTCGTCCAGCGAGCGCAGGGCGAACAGGGTACTGCCGGAAATCACCGCCGCCAGCACGATGGCGAGGGCGATGCCGAGCTGTGAGGCGATCCGGGCACGGGGTTGAGGCATGGCAAGGCTCCTTGGCGAAGGGCCGGGATCTTCCTGATCGCAAAGGCCGCACGCTGGGTATAAACGCTCTCTTGTGGGGCGTTGTGGTGACAGGAGATCGGCGTCGTTCGTGAATACTTGAGTGTCGATGGGGGAAATACGCAAACGTTTTCCTGTCAGCAGAAGGCCCTATTGCGGGGCAAGCCCTCTCCCACAGGTTCGGCAGCGGCCTGACAAACGGCTTCGTACCTGTTGGAGGGCCGGCACAGGCGCCTACCCCGCTGCCAGGACTTCCACATCCGGCAGGTTCATCGTCGCCGCTTCTTCTTGCAGAAACCCGCTCAGGCGCCGCAAGCGCTCCCCGCCCGGTCGGGTACGCGGCCACACCAGGTAGTAGTCCAGCCCACTGGCCACCGCCGTCGGCCACGGCAGGCTCAGGCGCCCCTGCGCCACGTCCTCGGCAACCATCAGCAAGTCACCCATCGACACGCCATAGCCACGGGCGGCCGCGATCATGCCCAGCTCCAGGGTGTCGAACACCTGACCGCCCTTGAGCGACACCTGCTCGGCCAAGCCCATGCGCGCCAGCCAACTACCCCAGTCACGCTTGTCGGGGGTGGGGTGCAGCAGCTCGACACTGGCCAGCCGCCGAACGTCCCAAGGGCCTTCGGCCAGCAAGTCCGGGGCGCCGACCGGAATCAGCAACTCAGCGAACAGGCGGCGCACCTCCCAGTCGGCGGGGAAGTTGCCATCGCTGAGCAGCACCGCGCAGTCGAACGGCTCCTGGTTGAAGTCGACATGGTCGACATCCATCCAGGCGCTGGTCAGTTGCACCTCGTTGCCCGGCTGCAAGTGGCGAAAGCGGCTCAGACGCGCCAGCAACCAGCGCATGGTCAGGGTCGAGGGGGCCTTCATGCGCAGGATGTCATCTTCGCCGCGCAAGGTATGGCAGGCCCGCTCCAGCGCCGCGAAGCCGTCACGCACGCCGGGCAGCAGCAAGCGCGCCGCCTCGGTAGGTTGCAGGTTGCGGCCATTGCGCACGAACAGGCGGCAGGCGAAGTGCTCCTCAAGCGTACGGATATGCCGGCTGACGGCGCTCTGGGTGATCGACAGCTCTTCACCGGCGCGGGTGAATGAGCTCAGCCGGGCAGCGGCTTCGAATGCGCGCAAGGCATACAGCGGGGGAAGCTTGCGAGACATGAGATACCTGTCATACGTGGGGGAGCACGATATAGGCCCGATCATACAAGCATGAGTTTAACTCATGTAAACGATCGCTTTTATCCTTTTGTGCAAAGTTGACCGAAGCTTCAGAATCGCCCTTCCTAGCATTCCACCAGGAGAGGAGCTCCCCCATGCATGTCGCGCCCGCCACCGAACTCAAGGCTTTGCTGCGCCTGGCCGGGCCGCTGATCGCCTCGCAGTTGGCGCACATGCTGATGGTGCTCACCGACACCCTGATGATGGCCCGCATCAGCCCCCAGGCCCTGGCCGGTGGCGGCCTGGGCGCAGCGAGCTATTCGTTCGTGTCGATCTTCTGCCTGGGGGTGATCGCCGCAGTCGGTACCCTGGTGGCGATCCGCAAGGGCGCGGGCGATATCGCCGGCGCCACGCGCCTGGCCCAGGCCGGGGTATGGCTGGCCTGGGGCCTGGCACTGGTGGCGATGCTGGTGCTGTGGAACCTGGGCCCGGTGCTGTTGCTGTTCGGCCAGCAACCGGCCAACGTCGAGGCAGCCATGCAGTTCCTCACCCTTCTGCCCCTGGCCCTGCCCGGCTACCTCACGTTCATGGCCCTGCGCGGCTTCACCAGCGCACTGGGACATTCGACGCCGGTGATGGTCATCAGCCTGGTCGGCACGGTGCTCAACTACCTGTTCAACCATGCGCTGATCGAGGGTATGTTCGGCCTGCCGCACCTGGGGCTGGTGGGCATCGGCCTGGTCACTGCGCTGGTATCGTTGGGCATGGCCATCGCCCTGGCGCTGTACATCCGCTGGCACTCGGCCTACGAGGCCTACCCGCTGCGCAAGGGCCTGTCGCGCCCTTCCCTGCCGGCGCTGCGCGAGTTGTGGCGGCTGGGCCTGCCGATCGGTGGCACCTACATGGTCGAGGTGGGCTTGTTCGGCTTTGCCGTGTTGCTCATGGGCGTGCTAGGCAGCACGCAACTTGCCGCGCACCAGATCGCCTTGCAGATCATCTCCACCGCGTTCATGGTGCCGGCCGGGCTGTCGTACGCGGTGACCATGCGCGTGGGCCTGTACTACGGCGCAGGCAACCTGCTGGCGGCCCGTAGCGCTGGCCGGGTCGGGATCGCCTTCGGCGCGACCATGATGCTCGGGTTCGCCGCGTTGTTCTGGCTGCTGCCAGACACGCTGGTGGGGCTGTTCATCGACCGCGACGACCCAGCCTTCGCTGCGATCTTCCAGTTGGCAGTGCAGTTGGTGATGGTGGCGGCCTGGTTCGAGCTGTTCGATGGCGTGCAGACGATTGCCATGGGCTCGATTCGGGGGTTGAAAGATGCCAAGACCACCTTCCTGATCGGCCTGGGTTGCTACTGGCTGGTGGGGGCGCCGAGCGCCTGGGCGTTTGCTTTCACCTTCGGCGGTGGCGCGCAGGGCGTGTGGTGGGGCCTGGCGCTGGGGCTGGCGTGCGCGGCGGTGGCGCTGACCTTTGCCTTCGAATGGCGGATGAAGCGGATGCTGGGCAAGGCTGGCATTGGAGCTGCGGTTTCGGCCTGAAATCGGTGGTGTTTTCTTCGCGGGCAAGCCCGCTCCTACAGGTTCACCGTTGCCCCTGTAGGAGCGGGCTTGCCCGCGAAGGCGTCACCGCCGATCTATCGGCCTGGCGCAGCTAAACACTCACCAACTGCGGCTTGTCCGCCTGCAACAGGTACTCGATCAACTCATCGATCGGCAATGGCCGACTGACCAGGAACCCCTGCACCTGGTCACAGCCGAACTCACGCAGCATCGCCATCTGCTCCTCGCTCTCGACCCCCTCGGCCACCACCTCCAGATTGAGGTTGTGCGCCAAGTTGATCATCGCGTGCACCAGCTTGCTGTTTTCCTCGCGCTGGTCCATGCAGCCGACAAAGCTGCGGTCGACCTTGAGCAGGGTGATCGGCAAGCTGTTCAGGTGCACGAACGACGAGAACCCAGTGCCGAAGTCATCCAGCGAGAAGCGCACACCCAGGCGGCCCAGGGCATCCATGGTCTGGCGCACCAGCTCGTTGCGGCGCATCACGGCGGTTTCGGTCAGTTCGAACTCCAGCCAGCGCGCATCCACGCCGTGCTCGACGATCAGGCGGCTGAGGGTGGCCAGCAGCTGGCTGTCCTGGAACTGGCGGAAGCTCAGGTTCACCGCCATGTGCAGCGGCGTCAGGCCACGCTCGCGCAGGGCCTGCATGTCGCGCAGGGCCCGGGAGATGACCCAGTACCCCAGCGGCACGATCAGCCCGCTCTGCTCGGCCAGCGGCACGAACTCGCTCGGCGGCAGCAGCCCACGCTCGGCGTGACGCCAGCGCACCAGGGCTTCGAGGCCGACGATGCGCCCGTCGGCCAAGTTCAGCCGCGGCTGGTAGTGCAGCTCCAGCTCGTCGCGGCGCAAGGCGCGGCGCAGCTCGCCTTCGAGGTCGGCCAGGCTGCGGGCGTTGCGGTTGATGCGTTCGTTGAACACGTGGAAGGTGCAGCCCTGGCTGCCCTTGGCCTGGCGCATGGCGATGTGCGCGTGCCACATCAGCGGGTCGGCGCCGGCCTGGGCACGAGCGTGGGCCAGGCCCAGGCTGCAACCCAGCAACAGGCTCTCGCCGTCGATCCAGTACGGCTCGGCCAGCGCCTCGACGATGCGCTCGGCGATCCATTCGGCACGGTTAGGGTCGCGGCGGGTGTCGATCAGCAGGGCGAATTCGTCGCTGCCTAGGCGCGCCAGTTGGTCGCCTGCTTCCAGCTGCTGCTTGAGGCGGGTGACCACCTGCAAAATCAAGCGGTCGCCACCCTGGTGGCCCAGGGCGTCGTTGACGTGGCGGAAGTTGTCGAGGTCCAGGTGCCCCAGGGCCAGGCCGCGGCCATCGTTCTCGGCCAGGCGCGCGGTCAGCAGGGCCTGGAAGCCTTGGCGGTTGGCGATGCCGGTCAGTGGGTCTTGCTCGGCCAGGCGCTGCAAGGTCGCCACCAACACGCCGCGCTCGCGCACATGGCGCAGCGAACGGCGCAAGGCGTCGTCACTCAGTTGACTGCGCACCAGCCAGTCGCTGACGCCTACTGGCGCGGTTTCAGGCTCGTGGTCGAGCAACAGGATGGTCGGCAAGTCGCAACGCCCAGGTGCCGGTTGCAAGGCCGGGGTAGCGAGGACTACAGCCTGGCGGTCATGGGCGAACAGGCTGTCGACCGCCTCCCAGTTCGGCGCGGTCAACAATACCGCGCTGCCAGCCAGCGACTGCACGCACTCGCGCAGCAGGGCAGCCCATTCCGGCTCATCGGCCAACAGCAGCAAACGCAATGGTTCGACAGGCGTGGACAAGCGAGCTCCTTAGGGCTTGGACGGTGAGCGGCGGGGGCGGGCTATCCTACCCGATAAGTGGAAATGATTCTCACTATTACTGCGTGGCATTCCCTGGCCAGCATGCCGACATATTTTGTCGTGCATCCTGCTCGAAAGTCGTCGCGCCCGCAATTGTGTTTCGCACATCACGTTGCCAGACGGTCGCGCCAAAAACCGGCCATGCCTGCTAGAATGCGCGGCTATTTTCTGGTTACCCCCGGTTTCTAGCATGTCCCGACTCAACCCCCGGCAACAGGAAGCCCGCGACTACGTCGGCGGCCCCCTTCTGGTGCTCGCCGGTGCAGGTTCCGGCAAGACCAGCGTGATCACACGCAAGATTGCCCACCTGATCCAGAACTGCGGCATCCGCGCCCAGTACATCGTCGCCATGACCTTCACCAACAAGGCCGCGCGCGAGATGAAGGAGCGGGTCGGCACCCTGCTGCGCCCCGGCGAAGGCCGCGGCCTGACCGTGTGCACCTTCCACAACCTGGGGCTGAACATCATCCGCAAGGAGCACGACAAGCTGGGCTACAAGCCAGGTTTCTCGATCTTCGACGAGTCCGACATCAAGGCGTTGCTGTCGGACATCATGCAGAAGGAATACTCCGGCGACGACGGCATCGACGAGATCAAGAACATGATCGGTGCCTGGAAGAACGACCTGATCCTGCCCGCCGAGGCCCTGGAAAAAGCCCGCAACCCGCGCGAGCAGACCGCCGCGATCGTCTACACCCACTACCAGCGCACGCTCAAGGCGTTCAACGCGGTGGACTTCGACGACCTGATCCTGCAACCGGTGAAACTGTTCCAGGAGCACCCCGAAGTGCTCGAGCGCTGGCAGAACCGCGTGCGCTACCTGCTGGTGGACGAATACCAGGACACCAACGCCAGCCAGTACCTGCTGGTGAAGATGCTTATCGGCATGCGCAACCAGTTCACCGTGGTGGGCGACGACGACCAGTCGATCTACGCCTGGCGTGGCGCGCGCCCTGAGAACCTGATGCTGCTCAAGGAGGACTACCCCTCCCTGAAGATCGTCATGCTCGAGCAGAACTACCGCTCCACCAGCCGCATCCTGCGTTGCGCCAACGTGCTGATCGCCAACAACCCGCATGCGTTCGAAAAGCAGCTGTGGAGCGAGATGGGCGTGGGCGACGAGATCCGTGTGATCCGCTGCAAGAACGAGGAAGCCGAGGCCGAGCGCGTGGCCATGGAAATCCTCACCCTGCACCTGCGCACCGACCGGCCCTACAGCGACTTCGCCATCCTCTACCGGGGCAACTACCAGGCCAAGCTGATCGAGCTGAAATTGCAGCACCACCAGGTGCCCTATCGCCTGTCGGGCGGCAACAGCTTCTTCGGCCGCCAGGAAGTCAAGGACCTGATGGCCTACCTGCGCCTGCTGGTGAACCCGGACGACGACAACGCCTACCTGCGGGTAATCAACGTGCCGCGCCGGGAAATCGGCTCCACCACCCTGGAAAAACTCGGCAACTATTCCACCGAGCGCGGTGTGTCGATGTATGCCGCCAGCGACGAGCTGGGCCTGGGCGAGCACCTGGATGCGCGCTACACCGAGCGCTTGCAGCGCTTCAAGCACTGGCTCGACGGGGTGCGCCAGAAGGTCGCCCTGGAAGACCCGATCGCCGCGCTGCACGAGATGGTGCGCGACATCGACTACGAGAACTGGATCCGCCAGAACACCGCCAGCGACAAGGCCGCAGACTTCCGTATCAGCAACGTCTGGTTCCTCATCGATGCCCTGAAGAACACCCTCGAGAAAGACGAAGAGGGTGACATGACCATCGAGGACGCCATCGGCAAGCTGGTGCTGCGTGACATGCTCGAGCGCCAGCAGGAAGAGGAAGAGAACGCCGAGGGTGTGCAGATGATGACCCTGCACGCCTCCAAGGGCCTGGAGTTCCCCTACGTGTTCATCATGGGCATGGAGGAGGAAATCCTCCCGCACCGCTCCAGCATCGAAGCCGACACCATCGAGGAAGAGCGCCGCCTGGCCTACGTGGGCATTACCCGCGCGCGCCAGACCCTGGCCTTCACCTTCGCCGCCAAGCGCAAGCAGTACGGCGAGATCATCGACTGCACGCCCAGCCGCTTCCTCGACGAACTGCCGCCGGACGACCTGTCGTGGGAAGGCCTGGACGATGCACCTGTAGAAGTCAAAGCCGCGCGCGGCAACAACGCCTTGGCCGATATCCGGGCGATGCTCAAGCGCTGAACAACCCTTACTCTTTAACGTTGCCGCTTGTTGCGGCCAACTTGGCTACATCGGAGATACACCGTGCAAGCACTGCAACAGAAGATTCGCGAAGAAGGCATCGTGCTTTCCGATCAGGTTCTCAAAGTCGACGCGTTTCTCAACCACCAGATCGACCCGGCGCTGATGCAGCTGATCGGCGATGAGTTCGCCCGCCTGTTCGCAGATTCCGGCGTGACCAAGATCGTCACCATCGAGGCCTCGGGCATCGCCCCTGCGGTGATGACCGGCCTGAAGCTGGGCGTGCCGGTGATTTTCGCGCGCAAGCACCAGTCGCTGACCCTGACCGAGAACCTGCTGACCGCCTCGGTGTATTCCTTCACCAAGCAGACCGAGAACACCGTAGCCGTCTCGCCGCGCCACCTCAACAGCAGCGACCGCGTGCTGGTGATCGACGACTTCCTGGCCAACGGCAAGGCTTCCCAGGCGCTGATCTCGATCATCAAGCAGGCCGGCGCCACTGTGGCGGGGCTGGGTATCGTGATCGAGAAGTCGTTCCAGGGTGGGCGTGCCGAGCTGGATGCCCAGGGCTACCGTGTGGAGTCGCTGGCGCGGGTGAAGTCGCTGGAAGGTGGGGTGGTGAGCTTTATCGATTGATGAATATGCGGCCCAATCGCGGGACAAGCCCGCGATTGGGCTGCGTAGCAGCCCCTGATGTCACCGCTGGGTCGCCTGCAACCCCGCCACCAGCAACCGCCGATACAACTCCTCTTTGAGGCTGTTCGGCTGCACCAGCCCCATGCGCTCCAGGTGCGCCGCATACCCCTCGTCCTCCCCCGCCTCCAGCGCCGCCTTGCCCAGCCCGAACGCCTCACTGATCTTGAACTTGCTCTTGATCCAGTTCAGCGCCCGCAGCAAATCCTTTTCCTCGGCGGTGAAGTCACTGCCCAGCGGATACTCCGGGAACAACCGCGCATGCCGGGCGCGTATCGCCTCCAGCCGCTCGGGGGTGTTTTCGGTGAAGCGTGGTGCCAGCGCGAAGTCCAGGGGCAACTTGCCGGCCTTCTTGGCTTGCACCAGCAAATCACTCTGAAAGCGTGAATCGCTCACCGCCAGCAGGCGCGCGATCACCTCGCTGTCGGTCTGCCCACGCAGGTCGGCAATGCCGTACTCGGTCACCACGATGTCGCGCAGGTGCCGGGGGATGGTGCAGTGGCCGTAGTTCCAGAACAGGTTGGAGCTTACCTCGCCGCCAGATTCGCGCCAGCTGCGCAGCAGCAGGATCGAGCGGGCGTCCTCCAGCGCATGGGCTTGCGCAACGAAGTTGTATTGCCCACCCACACCGCTAAGTACCCGGCCATCTTCGAGCTGGTCGGCCACCCCGGCGCCCAGCAGGGTCATGCCGAACACCGTGTTGACGAAGCGCGCGTCGCGGCGCTGGCGGCGCTTGAGGGGCTCATCGCCGTACAGCTCGTTGATGAAGCTGATGGCGCTCATGGCGTAGCGCTCGCGCTGTTCCAGAGGCATTTCCCGCAGGCGTTGGTAGAAATCGCCGGGGCCGAGGAAGAAGCCGCCGTGTACCAGCACGCCGTGCTCGTCTGCCGGGCGCCGGACTACACCGGCCTCGGCCAGTGCCAACAGGCCATTGACGAACATCTCGCTGCAACCGTACAGCCCCTGGGCGAAGGCCTCCTGCCCGCCTTCGCGGTCGATCAGCGCCTGCCAGGGGGTGATGTCGAGGTCGGCCAGCAGCGCGCGATAGCCTTCGTTGTCGCCTTGGCGCGCCAGCAGCGCGGCGGCCACCGCATCGCCCATGGCGCCGATGCCGATCTGCAAGGTGCCGCCATCGCGCACCAGGGTGCTGACGTGCAAGCCGATGCAGTGGTCCTGGGTGGTGACCGGCATGTTCGGCGTGGAGAACAGCCGACGCTGTTCGGGCTCATCGAGCAGCAGGTCGAAGGCCTCGAGCGGCAGTTCGGCATCGCCTGGCATATAGGGCAACTCGGCGTGTACCTGGCCCAATACCAAGATGGTTTCGCCTGTGGCGCGGCGCTTTTCAACCATTGGCAGCAGGTCGAGGGTGATGTCGGGGTTGCAGGCCAGGCTCAGATGGCCGGGGCGCTCCGGGGTGTGCGCCACCAATTGGGCGATCAGGTTCAGGCCCTTGGCGTTGATGTCGCGGGCGGCGTGGCTGTAGTTGCTACTCACATAATCTTGCTGCGCCTGGGAACTGTGCAGCAATGAGCCGGGTTGCATGAAGAACTGTTCGACGTGGATGTTTGGCGGCAGGTTGTCGTTGCGCAGGTCGGTGAGGTAGTCGAGCTCTTCGTAGTCGCCGAATACCCGCTCGACGAAGGGCTCGAGGAAGCGCCGTTGCAGGCCCTTGCCCAGGGGCGGGCGACCGAGGCTGAGCGCGGTGTAGATCGTCAGCTGGCGCTCGGGGGTGTCGCATATGCGTGCGTACAGGGCATTAACGAAGGCGTTGGGCTTGCCCAGGCCCAGTGGCAGGCCCATGTGGATGTGGGCTGGGAGGCGGGCCAGGGCCTGGTCGACGGCCTGGTCGAGGGAACAGCGTTGAGGCATGGGTGGGCTCCTGGGCTTCTCGGCTTACAGGGATATGACCATCACGCTAGCTGATTTGCTGCTTTTACTGCCCCTATCGCGGGCTTGTCCCGCGATAGGGCCGGTACAGGCACCACAAAAAACAAAACCCGCCAGGCAGGGCGGGTTTCGCTGTACTCAGCCCAGGCTCAAAGCCCGGACATCTTCTTGATCGCGTTCTTCAGGTCTTCATCCGAGCAATCGGCGCAGGTGCCCTTCGGCGGCATGGCGTTGATCCCGGTAATAGCCTTGGCCAGGATGCCATCGAGGCCGCCCTGGTGATCGGCGCGCTCTTTCCACGCTGCGGTATCGCCGATTTTCGGCGCGTTCAGCAGGCCAGTGCCATGGCACGCATTGCAGTGCTTGGCGATGACTTCGTCAGGGGTCTTGGCGCCACCACCGCCCGCTGTGGCCACCACTTCCATGCCCTTGCACTCCTGCCCCTGCACGCACACCTGGCCGACCGGCTCGAGGCGCTTGGCAATGTCGTCGTTGGTCGCTGCGTGTGCGTTTAGCGCCCACAGGGCGAATACGGCTGCTGGTACGGCCAGCATCTTCTTGATTTGGTTCACGCGTACACCCTCATGGTGGCTAATCACGCCCGCGGCCACGGTTCGCGGGCGTTGGAAAGTATAGCGGCAACCTGGAAGGCGTGAAACGACCCTACTGGGGAAAGGGGTATTGGCTTCACAATACCCTGCGCTGGATCAAAAATTCGACGGGGTGGCCGCACTGATCAGCCGGGCCGGCTCATCAAAAGGGTTGCGAAAACGGTGCGGGCGGGTGCTTTCGAAGTAGTAGCTGTCACCGGCTTCGAGAATGAAGGTCTCGGCGTCGACCACCAGTTCCAGGCGGCCTTCGAGCAGGATGCCGGTTTCCTCGCCGTCGTGGGTGAGCATTTCCTCACCGGTATCGGCGCCCGGCGGGTACACCTCGTTGAGGAAGGCGATGGCGCGGTTGGGGTGCGACTTGCCCACCAGTTTCATGGTGACCGCGCCGTCGGAAATGTCGATCAGCTCGTGGGCCTTGTACACCACCTGAGTAGGGCTTTCCGGCGCCAGCTCGACGGAAAAGAACTCGACCATCGACATGGGAATGCCGCTGAGCACCTTGCGCAGGGAGCTGATCGACGGGCTCACGCTGTTCTTCTCGATCATCGAGATGGTGCTGTTGGTCACCCCCGCGCGCTTGGCGAGTTCGCGCTGGGACAGGCCCTTGAGCTTGCGGATGGCTTGAAGTCGTTCGCCGACGTCCAAAGCGTGAGCCTCCTGAAACGGTCGAGGTGGGGTCGAATGTGAACGATATGATGGCAACGCCGTTCAGTATTTACAACACTCGAGGCCCCAGCCCGTCCGCTTTGGCGGCTTATCCGCCGTAATAATCCAGCGGGGCGCGCTTGAGGTTGCAGAACAGCTGGTAGGGGATGGTATCGGCGTGCTGAGCCACGTCGCTGGCCAGCACCTGCTTGCCCCACAGCTCCACCGGGCTGCCGACTGTGGCTTCCTGGACCGCAGTCAGGTCGACGCAGAGCATATCCATCGACACCCGGCCGATGAGCCGGGTGAGCTTACCAGCGACCACCACCGGGGTGCCGGTCGGCGCGTGGCGCGGGTAGCCGTCGGCGTAACCCATGGCGACCACGCCAACACGGGTCGGGTGAATGCTGGTGAACTTGCCGCCATAGCCCACCGGCTCGCCGGTCGGCAGTTCGCGTACGCTGATGATGCGCGATTGCAGGGTCATCACCGGCTGCAGGCGCGCCGCCTGCGCCTGCTCCACCTCGAACGGCGTGGCGCCATACAGCATGATGCCCGGCCGCGCCCAGTCGCCAGCTACCTGTGGCCAGGCCAGCACGCCGGGGGAATTGCACAGGCTGACTTCGGCAGCCAGGCCCTGGCGCGCCGCCTCGAACACCGCCACTTGCTGCTCGGTGGTGCTGGCGTCCAGTTCATCGGCGCGGGCGAAGTGGCTCATCAGCACGATGCGCGCGACCTTGCCGCTGGCCAGCAGGCGCTGGTAGGCGTGCTGGTAGTCCTTCGGGTGCAGGCCGACGCGGTGCATGCCGCTGTCGAGCTTGAGCCAGACGTTCACCGGCTTGTGCATCGCCGTCTGCTCGATGGCCTCCAGCTGCCACAGCGAATGCACCACGCACCACAGGTCGTGCTCGGCGATCAGCGCCAGCTCGCTGGCCTCGAAGAAGCCTTCGAGCAGCAGCACCGGCGCCTTGATGCCCGCGGCACGCAGCTCCAGGGCTTCCTCGATGCAGGCCACGGCGAAGCCATCGGCCTCGGCCTCCAGGGCCAGGGCGCAGCGCACTGCGCCATGGCCATAGGCGTCGGCCTTGACCACGGCGAGGGCCTTGGCGCCGCTGAGTTCGCGGGCCAGGCGGTAGTTGTGGCGCAGGGCTTGGAGGTCGATCAGGGCACGGGCGGGACGCATGGGGCAGCCTTCTGGCGGTTCTGTTGCATGACGGTAAAGCGGTGTTGGCTGCTTCGCGAAGCAGCCAACACAGGCATCAAGGGTTCACTGGTGAGCCGGCGCCGGGCTGGCGTGCTTGGCCGCCTCGCGGTGGCTGCCATAGCGGAAGATATCCAGCCCTTCGGCGCTGATCTGCGGCTTCTTGCGCGCGATCAGGTCGGCCAGCAGGCGCCCGGAGCCGCATGCCATGGTCCAGCCCAGGGTGCCGTGGCCTGTGTTGAGGAACAGTTTACGGAACGCCGTGGCACCGACGATGGGCGTGCCATCCGGGGTAGCCGGGCGCAGGCCGGTCCAGAAACTCGCCTGGGCCAGGTCGCCGCCGTGAGGATAAAGGTCGTTGACGATCATCTCCAGCGTTTCGCGCCGACGTGGGTTCAGCGACAGGTCAAAACCGGCGATTTCGGCCATGCCGCCCACGCGAATGCGGTTGTCGAAACGGGTGATGGCAACCTTGTAGGTCTCGTCGAGGATGGTCGAGGTCGGCGCCATGTCGGCGTTGGTGATCGGCACGGTCAGCGAGTAGCCCTTGAGCGGGTACACCGGAGCCTTGATGCCCAGCGGCTTGAGCAGCTGCGGCGAGTAGCTGCCCAGGGCCAGCACATAGCGGTCGGCGGTTTCCAGCTTGCCGTCGATCCACACGCCATTGATGCGGTCGCCCGCGAAATCCAGGCGCTGGATGTCCTGGCCGAAGCGGAACTCCACACCCAGCTTGGTGGCCATGTCGGCCAGTTGGGTGGTGAACAGCTGGCAGTCGCCGGTCTGGTCGTTGGGCAGGCGCAGCGCGCCGGCGAGGATGTGCTTGGCACCGGCCAGGGCGGGTTCTGCGCGGGCGATGCCATCGCGGTCGAGCAGCTCGTAGGGCACGCCAGACTGCTCCAGCACGGCGATGTCCTTGGCGGCAGCATCGACCTGGGCCTGGGTACGGAACAGCTGGGTGGTGCCCAGGGTGCGGGCCTCATAAGCGATGCCGGTTTCAGCGCGCAGCTCATCGAGGCAGTCGCGGCTGTACTCGGACAAGCGCACCATGCGCTCCTTGTTCACCGCATAGCGGTTGGCGGTGCAGTTGCGCAGCATCTGCGCCATCCACAGGTACTGGTCGACGTCACCGGTAAGCTTGATGGCCAGCGGTGCATGGCGCTCGAGCAGCCACTTGATGGCTTTGAGCGGTACACCAGGCGCGGCCCAGGGCGAGGCGTAGCCAGGCGAGATCTGGCCGGCGTTGGCGAAACTGGTTTCCATGGCCACCGCCGGCTGGCGGTCGACCACCGTCACTTCGAAACCTTGCCGGGCCAGGTAGTAGGCACTGGCGGTTCCGATCACACCGCTACCAAGTACCAGAACTCGCATTGTCTATCCCTCGCACGCGGCGCACCGCGCTGTTTTGTTGAAAAGGCATGGATGCGCGCAGTATATGGACTACAACCCAGTGCTATTCACTATATAAACGCCTATATTTGGCGAGAATTCTTGGCAAGAACGCCTTTCACGGAGGGGCATCCCCTATGAGAACCCAGCACCAGAGCAAACGTGAACTGGACAAGATCGACCGCAACATTTTGCGCATCCTGCAAAATGACGGGCGTATCTCCTTCACCGAACTGGGCGAGAAAGTCGGGCTTTCCACCACCCCCTGCACCGAGCGCGTACGCCGCCTGGAGCGCGAGGGCATCATCATGGGCTACAACGCCCGCCTCAACCCGCAACACCTCAAGGGTAGCTTGTTGGTGTTCGTGGAGATCAGCCTGGACTACAAGTCCGGCGATACCTTCGAGGAATTTCGCCGCGCGGTGCTCAAGCTGCCCCATGTGCTGGAATGCCATTTGGTGTCGGGCGACTTCGACTACCTGGTGAAGGCGCGCATTTCCGAAATGGCCTCGTACCGCAAGCTTTTGGGCGACATCCTGCTCAAGCTGCCGCACGTGCGCGAGTCGAAGAGCTACATCGTCATGGAAGAAGTGAAAGAGAGCCTGTGCCTGCCGATTCCGGACTGAGCCTCAGACCAGCACCTGGCGCGTGGTGGCAATGAACTGATGCACCAGCTGTTCGGCCTCGGGCTCGATCATCTGCGCTGGGCCTCGCCCCCGTGGGCAAGGCAGCCGTTCGGTGGTGCCGAACAGGCGGCAGATCATCGGGCGCTCTTCATACACCGTGCAGCCTTGCGGGCCGAGGTGCACGCAGTCCAGGCGCTGCAGCGCGGCGTCCTGCTCGGCCTGGGTCTTGCGCGGCAGGCGAGCCATCTCTTCGCTGGAGGTGGTGACCGGGCCGCAGCAGTCGTGGCAGCCGGGCTCGCACTCGAACGAGGGGATGAGTTCGCGCAGGAAGTGGATTTTATGGCGGTTGCAGGGCATGGCGTGGCGTGTCTTCGAGGGGTGCGGTGGATTATAGAGCCTCTTGGCCAGGCAAGCCCGGTTGCCCAACCGCGAAACCCCGGCTTATCCTCGCCCCTCCCCAAGCTCCCAAGGCCTTCGAGATGATCCACAGCGCGCAGCACGCCGCCTCCTACTACGCCGCCAGCAGCGCGCCACACCCCGACCACCCGTTCCTGCAAGGCGAACAGCGGGCCGACGTGTGCATCGTCGGCGGCGGCTACTCGGGCCTGAACACCGCCATCGAACTGGCTGAACGCGGCTTCTCGGTGATCGTGCTGGAAGCCCGCAAGCTCGGCTGGGGGGCCAGTGGGCGCAACGGTGGGCAGTTGATTCGCGGGGTCGGCCACGATGTCGAACGCTTCCTGCCGGTGCTGGGCGAAGAAGGTGTACGCAGCCTCAAGCTGATGGGCCTGGAAGCCGTGGACATCGTGCGCGAGCGCATCGAGCGCCATGCCATCGACTGCGACCTGCGCTGGGGCTACTGCGACCTGGCCAACAAGCCCGCCGAGCTGGCCGGCTTCGCCGAAGACGCCGAGGAACTGCGCAGCCTGGGCTACCGCCACGAACTGCGCCTGGTGCAGCCCGGCGAGATGCACAGCGTGGTGGGCTCCGATCGCTATGTCGGTGGCCTGGTGGACATGGGCTCGGGCCACCTGCACCCGCTCAACCTGGCGCTCGGCGAAGCCGCCGCCGCGAGCCGCCTGGGCGTGCATTTGTACGAGCAGTCGGAAGTCACCCGTATCGAATACGGCACTGAGGTGAGGGTGCACACCGCCCAGGGCCAGGTCCGCGCCAAGACCCTGGTGCTGTGCTGCAACGCCTACCACAACGGCCTCAACCCAGAGCTGGGCGGCAAGGTGCTGCCCGCCGGCAGCTACATCATCGCGCTACATCATCGCCACCGAGCCCTTGG
>NZ_JBNNVR010000091.1:0-21710 GCF_050280645.1 Pseudomonas sp. NPDC089554 | reverse complement strand
CCCTCGATGTTGCAGATGTTCCTGCTTGATGAGCAGGTTTCCAGTTGCACCAGCCTGCGCCGCATCGTGTGCAGTGGTGAAGCACTGCCGGTGGATGCCCAGGACCAAGTCTTGGCTCGCCTGCCCAACGCTGGCCTGTACAACCTGTACGGCCCGACCGAAGCCGCCATCGACGTCACCCACTGGACCTGCCGCGACGAAGGCCGCGATGCTGTTCCCATCGGCCAACCCATCGCCAACCTGCAAACCTATGTACTGGATGCTGAGCTGCAACCGGTTCCCGCAGGTGTAGTCGGCGAGCTGTACCTGGGTGGCGAAGGCCTCGCCCGTGGTTACCACCGTCGCCCGGCACTCACTGCCGAACGCTTCGTCACCAGCCCGTTCGGTAACGGCCAGCGCCTGTATCGCACTGGCGACCTGGCCAGCCAGCGCGCCGATGGCGTGATCGAGTACCGTGGCCGGATCGACCACCAAGTAAAAATCCGTGGCCTGCGTATCGAGCTGGGTGAAATCGAAGCCCGCTTGATGGAACAGGACGCGGTACGTGACGCAGTCGTGTTGGCCATCGACGGCGCCTTGATTGGCTATGTGGTACCGAGCGAATGGCAACCTGAAGCACAAGAGAGCCTGCGCGAAACTATCCGCGAGCCCCTGCGCCAAGCCCTCCCGGACTACATGGTCCCCAGCCAGTTGCTGTTCATCGAACGCATGCCGCTAAGCCCCAACGGCAAGCTCGAACGCAAAGCCCTGCCCAAGCCCGACGCCAGCCAAGCGCAAAAAGCCTACGTCGCCCCACGCACCGAGCTGGAGCAACGCATCGCCACGATCTGGCAAGACGTGCTCAAGCTCGAACGCGTCGGCCTGAACGACAACTTCTTCGAACTGGGCGGCGACTCGATCATCTCGATCCAGGTAGTCAGCCGCGCTCGCCAGGCCGGCATCCGCTTCACCCCTAAAGACCTGTTCCAACACCAGACCGTACAGAGCCTAGCCAGCGTGGCCGTGCTGGGCGCAGCACCGGTGCTGATCGACCAAGGTCCCGTCACTGGCGAAACTCCGCTGCTGCCATTCCAGCACTGGTTCTTCGAAACCCTGCACACCAACCACCACCACTGGAACCAGTCGGTGCTGCTGGCCCCGCGTGAAACGCTGGACGCCGGCACCCTGGAGCGTGCCCTGCGTACCCTGGTCGAGCATCACGACGCCCTGCGTCTGCGCTTCGACCTCAAGGGCACTGCACGCTTCGCCGCCAGCGATGCCACACCATTGCTGTGGCAGGCGTCGGTCGCCGACGACACCCAACTGCAAAGCGCCGCCGAAGATGCCCAGCGCAGCCTCGACCTGGCCCAGGGCCCGCTGCTGCGCGCATTGCTGGCGACCCAGGCCGACGGCAGCCAGCGCCTGCTGCTGGTGATCCACCACCTGGCGGTGGATGGTGTGTCGTGGCGCATCCTGCTCGAAGACCTGCAAGCCGCCTACCGCCAGCAGGCGCTGCCGGCCAAGACCCACTCGGTCAAGGCCTGGGCCGAGCAGCTGCAAGCCGATGCCCAAGGCCCAGCCTTGGAAGGTCAACTGGCCTACTGGCAGACACAGACCGTCGAAGCTGGGCTGCCTTGCCCGGCCCCCACGCAGCCACTGCTCACCCGCGACGCCCACAGCGTGCAGACCCGCCTGGACGCCCAGCTCACCCGTCGCCTGCTGCAAGAGGCGCCCGCCGCCTACCGCACCCAGGTCAACGACCTGTTGCTGACCGCCCTGGCGCGGGTCATCACCCGCTGGAGCGGCCAGCCGTCGATGGCTGTGTTGATGGAAGGCCACGGTCGCGAAACGCTGTCACGCGAGCTCGACTTGACCCGCAGCGTCGGCTGGTTCACCAGTTTCTACCCAGTCAAGCTGACCCCGGCCCCGGGCTTGGGCGAGTCGATCAAGCACATCAAGGAGCAGCTGCGCGCCGTGCCGGACAAAGGCCTGGGCTATGGCGCGCTGCGCTACCTGGGCACCCCGCAGGCTCGCGCGGTCCTGGCCGCCCAGGCGCCGGCACGCATCACCTTCAACTATCTGGGCCAGCTCGATGGCAGCTTCGACCAGCCCGAAGCGCTATTCGTACCTTCTGGCCAGCCGCGCGGCCGGGAGCAGGCCGACGACGCCCCGCTGGGCAACTGGCTGACCCTCAACGGCCAGGTCTACAGCGGCGAGCTGCTGGTGGACTGGCAGTTCAGCACCGAGCTGTTCGACAGCGCCACGGTGCAGGCCCTGGCCGATGCCTATGCCCAGGCCCTGGGCGAGCTGGTGGAGCACTGTGCCGATGCCGGTGCACTGACCCCCTCCGATGTGCCGCTGGCCGGCCTCGACCAGGCCGCCCTCGATAGCCTGGGCCTCGACCCACGCAACGTGCAGGACCTCTACCCACTGTCGCCGATGCAGCAGGGCATGCTGTTCCACAGCCTGTACCAGCCGGGCGACGGCGCCTATATCAACCAGCTCTCGGTGGCAGTCGAGGGCCTTGACCCCGAGCGCCTGCGCACCGCCTGGCAGGCCACGGTCGATGCCCACGACGTACTGCGCAGTGCCTTCCTCGAAGGTGGTCGCCCGTTGCAGGTGGTGTACCGCTCGCGCGAGCTGCCATTCACCCTGGAAGACTGGCGCGGCCGCGCCGACCAGGCTGAAGCGGTCGTCGCCAAGGCCTTGGAACTGCGCAGTGCCGGCTTCGCCCTCGACCGTGCACCGCTGCTGAACCTGTGCCTGCTACGCCTGGACGAACAGCGCTACCAGATGATCTACACCGTCCACCACCTGCTGGTGGACGGCTGGAGCAACGCCCAATTGCTGGGCGAGGTGCTGCAACGCTACAGCGGTGGTGAAGTGACGAACCCCGCAGGCCGCTACCGCGACTACATCGCCTGGCTCGCCGCGCAGGACGCCCAGGCCACCGAGCAGTTCTGGAAAGCCCAGCTGCAACACCTGGACGCCCCGACCCGCCTGGCCGCCGCGTTGCCTGCCCAGGCGGCGATGCAAACCGGCCATGGCGAACACGCCCGCCAGCTCGATAGCCAGCAGACCCAACGCCTGAAGGCCTTCGCCAGCCAGCACAAGGTCACCCTCAACACTGTGTTGCAAGCGGCCTGGGCCTTGCTGCTGCAACGCTACACCGGCCAGCCGGGCGTGGCCTTCGGTGCGACCGTGTCGGGGCGTTCGGCACCGCTGCCGGGGATCGAGGCGCAGGTGGGGCTGTTCATCAACACCTTGCCCGTGATCGTCAGCCCGCGCCCCGAGCAGTCGCCTGGGCAGTTCCTCACGCAGTTGCAAGCCCATAACGTGGCGCTGCGCGAACACGAACACACGCCGCTGTTCGATATCCAGCGCTGGGCCGGGCAGGGCGGCGATGGCCTGTTCGACACCTTGCTGGTGTTCGAGAACTACCCGGTGGCCGAAGCGCTGCAACAGGGCTCGCCCGAGGGCCTGCGCTTCGGTGCCGTGCACACCCGCGAGCAGACCAGCGTGCCGCTGACCTTGCTGGTGGGCGTGGAAGACAACCTCAGCCTGCTGTTCCAGTACGACTGCCAGCACTTCTCTGCCCAGCAGGTCGAGCGCATCGGCGCGCACCTGCTGCAACTGTTGCACGGTCTGCTGGCAGCGCCTGCCGCCCTGGGCGAATTGGCGATCCTTGGCGACGACGAACGCCAGCGCATGCTGGGCGACTGGAACGCCAGCGCCGTGCCGTCGGTACCGGCGCGCTGCATCCACGAATTGATCAGCGCCCAGGTGCAGGCCGACCCCGAGCACCTGGCGCTGATCGATGGCACCCAGCAACTGAGCTACCGTGACCTCGACCAACGCGCCAACCGCCTGGCCCACCAGCTGGTGAGCCTGGGTATCGGCCCCGAAGTGCGCGTAGGCATTGCCCTGCAACGCTCCAGCGAACTGCTGGTGGCGCTGCTCGCCGTGCTCAAGGCCGGTGGCGCCTACGTGCCGCTTGACCCGGATTACCCCGCTGAGCGCTTGGCCTACATGCTCGACGACAGCCGTGCCCAAGTGCTGATCACTGAGCCGTCGGTGCTCGAAGGCCTGACCCCGGCCGCCGATACCCACGTGGTACTGGTACAGCCCGGCGATGCCTGGCTGGCCGACTACCCGGACAGCGCACCGAACGTGGCCGTGACCCCAGATAACCTGGCCTACGTGATCTACACCTCTGGCTCCACCGGCAAGCCCAAGGGCGTGGCCATCACCCACCGCAACGTCCAGGCGTTGGTGGACTGGTCCCAGCAGGCTTTCAGCCGCGAAGACCTGCAAGGCGTGTTGGCCTCGACCTCGGTGTGCTTCGACCTGTCGGTATGGGAAATCTTCGTCACCCTGGCCAGCGGCGGCTACATCGTGCTGGCGCGCAACGCCCTGGCGCTGCCAGAGCTACCGGCGCGCGACCAGGTGCGCCTGGTCAACAGCGTGCCCTCGGCGTTGGCCACGCTGCTGCGTGCTGGCCAGGTGCCAGCGAGCGTGCGCATCATCAACCTGGCCGGCGAGCCGCTCAAGCAAGGCTTGGTGGATGCGCTGTACGAGCTGCCGGGTGTCGAGCAGGTCAACGACCTGTACGGCCCCTCGGAAGACACCACCTATTCCACCTGGACCCGCCGCCAGGCTCGTGGCAGCGCCAGTATCGGGCGGCCACTGCCGGGCACCGGCAGCTACCTGCTGGGCGCCGACCTGCAACCGGCACCGCTGGGCGTGGGCGCCGAGCTGTACCTGTCCGGCGCAGGCCTGACCCGAGGTTACCTGGGCCGTGCGGCGCTTACCGCCGAACGCTTCGTGCCCAACCCGTTCGGCACGGCGGGCGAGCGTCTCTATCGCACCAGCGACCTGACCCGCTACCGCGAGGACGGTGTGATCGAGTACCTGGGGCGTATCGACCATCAAGTGAAGATCCGCGGTTTCCGTATCGAGCTGGGCGAAATCGAGTCGCGCCTGCTGGCGTTGGCGCAGGTGCGCGAAGCAGCGGTGCTGGCGGTCGAGCTGCAAGGCGGCCCGCAGTTGGTGGCCTATGTCGCGGCCCAGGAGCATGCTGAGGACGCCGCCGAGCAGGCGACCTTGCGCACGTCGATCAAGGCGCGCCTGGCCGAGCAACTGCCGGGTTACATGGTGCCGAGCTTCATGGTGTTCCTCGCCGGCCTGCCGCTGACCCCCAACGGCAAGCTCGACCGCAAGGCCCTGCCGTTGCCGGATGCGCAGCCGCAGGGCGCCTCTCTACGCACGCCGCAGAGCGCTTTCGAACGCCAGGTTGCATCCATCTGGCAGCAGGTGCTGGAAGTCGAGCAGGTCGGCCTGGACGACCAGTTCTTCGAGTTGGGCGGCCATTCGCTGCTGGCCACTCAAGTGGTGGCGCGCTTGCAAGGTGTGCTGGCGATGCCGGTAAGCCTGCGCGACCTGTTCGAGCATCCGCGGCTGGCCGCATTCGTCGAGCACCTGCAAGGGCGTGGTGCGCAGGTGCAGCCCCAGGTGCCCGCGCTGGTAGCGGCGGGCGAGGGCGCACCGGCAGTGCTGTCCCTGGCCCAACGCCGGCTGTGGGTGGTCGAGCAACTGTCCGGTGGCAGCGGCGCCTACGGCATGCCGCTGGCACTGCGCCTGAAAGGCGAGTTGCAGGTGCCGCTGCTGCGCGAAGCCCTGGCCGAAGTGCTGGGCCGTCACGAGGTGCTGCGCACGGCCTACGTGGCCGACGATGAAGGCGACCCGCTGGCCGTGGTGTCGGCCTCGGTAAGCATGGACTTGCCGCTGCTCGACCTGTCGGGCCTGGGCCGCGCCGAGCAGGAGGCCCAGGTGGCCGAGGCCGTGCTGGACAACGCCCGCACGCCGATCAGCCTGCCGAGCGCGCCCTTGCTGCGTGGCCGCGTGCTGCGCCTGGCCGAGCGTGAGCATGTGGTGCTGTACGCCATGCACCACATCATCTCCGACGGCTGGTCGATGTCGCTGCTGGTCAACGAACTGGTCGAACTCTACAGCCAGTTGCAGGCCGGCCAGGCGCCGCACCTCGAACCGCTGAGCGTGCAATACAGTGACTATGCCCGTTGGCAGCAGGCGCTGGAGCACAGCGGTGTGCTGGCCGCCCAGGGCGACTACTGGCGCCAGGCCCTGGCTGGCACGCCGGGTGTGCTGACGCTGCCTACCGATCAGCCGCGCAGCACCCAGGTCTCGCATGCCGGTGCCGAGTTGCAGTTGCAGCTGGGCGCCGAGCAAGTACAAGGCCTCAAGGCCCTGGCCGGGCAGGCGGGCACCACGCTCTACAGCGTGCTGCTGGCGGCGTTCCAGGTGCTGCTGCACCGCGTCAGCCATAGCGCCGACCTGGTGGTCGGGGCAGACGTCGCCGGGCGTCAACGCCCGGAGCTCGAGCGCCTGATCGGCTTCTTCGTCAACATCCTGCCGCTGCGTTCGCGCTACAGCGCACAACACACCTTCGTCGAGCACCTGGCTGCCACCCGCGACACGGCGCTGAGCGCCTTCGAGCAGCAGGACCTGCCCTTCGACATGATCGTCGAGGCGTCCGGCATCGCTCGCCAGCGCGGGGTAAACCCCTTGGTGCAGGTGCTGTTCGTGATGAACAACCTGCCAGTGCGCGACAGCAGCCTCGATACCCTCAAGGTCGAGGTGCTGCCGGCTGCCACCAGCTACTCGAAATTCGACATGGCCCTGTTCCTCGACCTGGACGGCGATGGCCTGCGCGGCACCTGGCAGTACGCCAGCGAGCTGTTCGACGCCGAGCGCATCCGCGCCCTGGCCACGGACTGGACACACATTCTGGAGCAGATCCTGCGCGAGCCGGATATCAGACTAGGAGACCTCAAGATGACCTCGCACACCGCCGCCCTGGCCGCGCCGGCCGCCGCCAGCCCCAAGGCGGACAAACTCGGCAAGTTCCTGAAGAAGCCGAAGGCCGTCGAGCAGAAGACTGCCTTCGCCGTGCGCGAGTCGCTGTTGGCCGCGCCCCAGGTATTCCCGCTGCTGGTCGAACCGAACGACCCGGGGTTGGACCTGGTGAGCTGGGTGCAGGACAACCGCCCATGGCTCGAAGAAAAGCTCTCGCGCCACGCCGGGCTGTTGTTCCGCGGCTTCGCCATGCATGACATCCATGCCTTCGAGGCCTTCGCCGAGGCCGTGCAGCCGGGGTTGTACGGCAAGTACGGCGACTTGCCGAAGAAAGAGGGCGGCAAGAACACCTACCGCTCAACGCCATACCCCGAAAACAAGATGATCCTGTTCCACAACGAGAGCTCGCACCAGGACACCTGGCCGCGCAAGCAGCTGTTCTTCTGCGAGCAGCCCTCGCCTGTGGGCGGTGCCACGCCGGTGGTGGACTGCCGGCAGATGTATCTGCGACTGCCTGAAGCGCTGCGCGAGAAGTTCGAGCAGAAGGGCTTGCTGTACGTGCGCACCTTCGCCACCAACCTGGATGTCTCCTGGCGGCATTTCTTCAAGACCGACGACCGCGCCGAGGTCGAGGCCCGCTGCCGCGCGGCGGGTATCCAGTGGACCTGGTTCAACAACGACGAGCTACAGATTCGCACGCCGTGCCCAGCGATCATTCGCCACCCGGTCACTGGCGAGAAGACCTTCTTCAACCAGGTGCAGCTGCACCACATCTACTGCCTGGACCCGGACGTGCGCGAGGACCTGCTGGCGCTGTTCGGCATCGAGCGCATGCCGCGCCATGTGTACTACGGCGACGGCACGCCGATCGAGGACGAGACCATGGCGCTGATCGGCGAGCTGTACGAGGCCTGCGCGGTGCGCTTCGACTGGCGCAAGGGCGATGTGATCTTGCTCGACAACATGCTTGCCGCCCACGCCCGCGACCCATTCGAAGGCCCGCGCAAGATCTGCGTGGCCATGGGCGAGATGATCGAGCGCCGCACCCTGGAGGCCGCGCAACGCCCCGCAACCCTGACCCAAGAGGCTGACGCATGAGTGATATCGACCTGCAACAACATGGCGCCGGCCTGGCCCTGCTGGCTGAGCAGCAGCACTGGAGCGATGCGGCCCAGGGCGCGCAGTCGGCCCATGTGCTGCACGTGCGCATCGACGGCGAACTGGACCTGGCGGCACTGCACGCCGCGTTGGACGACCTGGCTGTGCGTCAGCAGGTGCTGACTAGCGCCATCGGTGCGGTGCCCGGCTATCATGGCCTGCGCCAGTTCCCAGGCGTACGCCCTACCCAGGTGGCGGTGACTGTGCACGAGCCGGCCCAGGCCGAACAGACTGCCTTCGAGCAGCGCGAGCAATGGCTGCGTCGCCCACAAGCGCAGGGGCCGCAGTTCCAGGCCTTGCTGCAACGCCTGGAAGCGGGCCAGTGGCAGTTGACCCTGGCCGTGCCACGGGTGTTGGTCGATGCCGGCAGCCTGGGCCTGCTGTTCGAGCAACTGCTGCAGGCCTACAGCCAAGGCCCGCTCGGTGCCGACGAGGAACTGGGCCAGTTCGAACAGTACCTGGAGTGGCGCGCCGAGGTGGTGCTGGACGAAGACGCAGGCCAGGCCGCGCAGTACTGGCAGGCGCACCTGGGCAGCCAGGCGCAGGCGCAGGCGCTGCCGAACCTGCCGTACCGTCGCCGCGCTGGGCCGGGCGGTGTCGAGCAGGTAGAGGCGGCACTGGCTGGCGACTTGCGCCAAGGCTTGGAGGCGCTGGCTGCCAGCCGTGGCATCGGCATCGAGACCATTGCACAAGCCGCCTGGTGGCTGCTGCTGGCGCGGCTGAGCGGGCGCTCGGCGTTCATTGCCGGTTGGCGCCACGATGGCCGCGCGGACTATGAATTCTTCGAACAGACCCTGGGCCTGTTCGAGAAGACCCTGCCACTGCACCTGGCCTTGGACCCGGCGATGCCGTTCGACCAATGCCTGGCGGCCCTGGCTGGGGTGCTCGAACAACACCGCACCTGGCAGGAATACTGGAGCCCCGAGGGCCGCAGCACGCCGCCAAGCCACGGCTTTGCCGTGCGCCGCCTGCCCCAGGTCGCCCAATGGTCGGTCAACGTAGCGCCAAGCCTGGCGCCGGGCCTGGAGTTGGTCTTGCAGGTCGGCCTGGGCGGGGAAGGGGCGATAGAGCGCCTGAACCTGGCCTACGACAGCCGTCACTACAGCGCCCAGGCCATGGCCGGGCTGCTGGCGCAGTACCAGACCCTGTTGCAGGGCATCGTCGACGCCCCGACCACGGCGGCGTTCGAGCTGCCGCTGCTGGGTGAGGCCGAGCGGGGCCATCTGCTGGCGTTCAACCCCGTCGCCGAACCCCTCGACCCACGGCTGACCTTGCCTCAGCGCATCACCGAATGGGCCTCGGTAACCCCGGACGCACCGGCTTTGGTGGGCGCTGAAGAAACCCTGAGCTATGCCGCGCTCGAACAGCGTGTGCAGCACCTGGCAGCAGCCATGGCCAGTCAAGGCGTGAGCCATGGCCAACGTGTAGCGCTGGCACTGCCGCGCTCGACGCACTGGCTGGTGGCAGCCCTGGCCACCTGGCGCCTGGGTGCCGCCTGGCTGCCGCTGGACCCGACCTGGCCGCACGCACGCCTGGCCCTGCTGGTAGAGCAGGCGGGCGCCAGCTTGCTGGTTAGCGAACAGCCGCTGGCCATCGACATCGCCCAGCTGGATGTGCGCAGTGTCGGCGAGGACGAGTCTGCGTTGGGCGAGACTCCAGTGGCGAGCGCCCAGGACCTGGCCTACGTACTGTTCACCTCCGGTTCCACCGGCACGCCCAAGGCTGTGGCGGTGGAGCATGGCGCGCTGTTCAACTACGTGGCGTCGGCCAGTACCGCGTTGGGCCTGGACACCTGCCGCCGCTTCGCCTTCAGCGCAAGCGTGGTCGCCGACCTGGGCCACACCACGCTGTTCGGCGCCTTGTACAACGGCGCCGCGCTGCACCTGGCGGAAGACGCCACGGTGCAGGATGGCCAGGCGTTCGCCCAGTTCATCGAGGCCCAGGCCATCGATTGCCTGAAGATCGTGCCGTCGCATCTCTCGGCTTTGCTGGACACCCCGCGCCCGGCACTGCCCGCCACCTTGGTGCTGGGCGGCGAAGCCGTGGCGCCGACGCTGGTCGAGCGCCTTCTGGCGATTCGCCCGGACGTGCGCTTGTTCAACCACTACGGCCCGAGCGAGGCCACGGTCGGCGTGCTGGTGCACCCGATCAGTCGTGATGACCTCGATGGCACGGCCATCCCCTTGACTCAGGTGCTGGCCAACAACCAAGTGCTGGTGCTCGACGCCCGGCAGAACCTGGTGGCCAGCGGTGAGCTGGGCGAGCTGTACATCGCCGGCAGTCAGTTGGCCCGTGGTTACCTGAATGCCCCACAGCAACAGGCCGATGCCTTTATCGAGCATCCGCTGGTAGCCGGGGCATGCCTGTATCGCACCGGCGACCTGGCGCGCTACCGCCCCGAAGGCGGCATCGTGCTGCAAGGGCGTGCCGACCAGCAGGTCAAGCTGCGCGGCTTCCGTGTGGAATTGGCGGAGATCGAGGCCCAACTGGCGGCGCTCGAGGCGGTCAGCGAAGCGGCGGTGGTGCTCGATGCACAGCACGAGCCGCTGGCCTTCGTCACCGCCATCGGCGAGCCGGGGGAGGGCTGGACCAGTGCGCTCAAGGCCCAGCTCGAACAGCGTCTGCCCGCCGTGATGGTGCCGCGTCAGGTGCATGCCCTGACACGCATGCCACGCCTGGGCAACGGCAAGATCGACCGCAAGGCCCTGGCCAGCCTGGACCTTGGCGCCACGCAGCAGGCCTATGTGGCGCCGCGCGATGCCCTGGAGCAGGTGTTGGCCGGGCGCATGGCGCAGTTGCTGGGCGTCGAGCGCCTAAGCGTCGAGCAGGACTTCTTCGCCGCAGGCGGGCATTCGCTGCTGGTGATCAAGCTGGTGGCCGGCATTCGCAAGCTGTTGCAGTGCGAAGTGCACCCGGGCGTGGTGTTCGACAACCCCAGCCCGGCGGCGCTGGCCCAGGCCCTGCGCTTGCAGGAGGCGGCACCGGGGCAGTTGGAGAAACTGGCCCAGGCGCGTCTGCGCCTGGACGCCATGAGCCCGGAAGACAAGGCCCGTTTGCTGGAAAAGGCCCGTCAACCGGGTTGAATGGCCAGGGCTTCGCCCTGGTTCGCGGGCAAGCCCGCTCCTACAAAGGATGCTGGAGAACCTGTAGGAGCGGGCTCGCCCGCGAACACCGGCATCGCCGGTGCCATACACCGCCAAAAGGGCAGCACAGTTCTGTCTCGAGCCCGCAAAACACCCCTCCCGCCCCATACTTTTAACAGCGATAGCTAATTTCATTCTCATTCACTTCGTCTAGTGATCGAGTCCTTCCGCTCTGCCATCACGCCACCCCCGGCGCAGGCGTTCGCGAACGTACTCGAAGCATGCTTTCTCCCCCTATTCAGTTGCCCCAAGAGGCGACGGTTTCCAACACCTAAGAACGCACCACGGGAGTGATTCGACGAAATGAAATCTGTACAACACGCATCGATGGGGCTATGGCCGTGGCAAAAGGACAAGCTGCGCAGCTGCACATCGATTATCGTGCTGGGCCTGGCCTTGGGGATGGGGAGCGTCGCCCAAGCACAGGAGGCACGGGTGAATATCCCGGCCATGCCATTGAACGAAGCACTGACCCAGCTGGGCCACCAGACCGGCCTGCAGTTCCTGTTCGAACCGGGCCTGGTCAGCGGCAAGCGCTCCGCGCCGGTCTCCGGCACCATGGAGCCGAGCGCTGCGCTGGAGACCCTGCTCAGGGACGCCAACCTCACCTATCGCATCGAGAACGACACGGTGATCCTCAGCAGCCCAAAGGCGTCCGCTCCTGGGGCGGCACTGGAGTTGGGCGCGACTAGCGTCGTCGGCCAGGGGATGGGGGAGGCCACCGAGAACTCCGGCTCCTACACCACGGGCTTCGTCTCGGTGGGTTCCAAGACCCCGGTGAGCCTCAAGGACACGCCGCAGAGCGTGTCGATCATCAGCCAGAAGCTGATCGAAGACACCCGCAGCACCAGCCTGCAGGATGCGATGCGACGCACCCCAGGCATCACCCTGCGCCAAGTCAACTACAACACCCAGGCCTTCTACTCCCGCGGTTTCGGCATCGACAACCTGCAAATCGATGGCGCGGCACCGATGGACATCGGTACCGGGGTGGGTACCTTCTACAGCGACCGCAAGTACGACCTGGCCGCCTATGACCACGTCGAGATCCTGCGTGGCGCCAGCGGCCTGCTGGGCGGCACCGGCGACCCGGGCGGTATCGTCAACCTGGTGCGCAAGCGCCCGCTGGACCACTACCAGCTCAAGCTCAACACCTCGGCCGGCTCCTGGGACAACTACCGCAGCGAAATCGACCTGACCGGCCCGCTCGCCTTCGACGGCAAGCTGCGTGGCCGCATGGTCGCGGCCTACACCGACCGCCAGTACTTCATGGACGTGCGCGCCACCGAGCGGCCCTTCCTCTACGGCATCCTCGAAGCGGACATCACCGACGACACCATGCTGACCTTCGGTGGCAGCTTCGACAAGAACAAGGAAACCGGTACCGGCGACGGCTTGCCACGCTATGCCGGCGGCGGTGACGTAGGTTTGCCACGGCACACCTGGTTCAGTACCACCCAGGCGTGGGCCGATAGCTACACGCGCGAGTGGTTCGCCAAGGTCGACCACTATTTCAACGAGGACTGGAAGCTCAACGCTTCCTATACCTACTCCTACAACACCGTGACCACCGAAGGGATCATCCCCTACGGCTGGGTCGACGAGTACACCAACAATGGGCCGTACTGGTGGGGCAGCTACGTCAACAGCTTCAGCAAGCAGGACGTGTTCGACGTCAACCTGTCGGGTAACTTCGAAGCCTTCGGACGCCGTCACGAGTTGCTGGTCGGTGCCGACCACCAGAAGGTCACCAGCCGCTGGCGCTCGGCCCAGGGCATGCTCGGCAAGGGTGGTTTGATCGACCTGTGGAACCCAGGCTCGACACCGCTGAACGGCGATGCCTCGAACCACAACTTCTCCCGCGACTACTCGCCTAACGCCCGCGAGCAGTATGGCCTTTACTCGACCCTGCGCCTGCAACTCACCGACCCGCTCAAGCTGGTGGTCGGCGCCCGGGCCCAGCGCTACAAGTACGAACAGGGCTACTCCAGGACCACCAACAACAATGGCACCGGTGCATGGATCGAGGAGCCGGGTACTTCCGACCGCGTGTCGACCAAGTTGGTGCCATACGGTGGCTTGATCTACGCCCTGAACGACGAGTGGTCCACCTACGTCAGCTATGCGGAGGTCTTCAAGCCGCAGTCGCAAAGATTCCAGGGGCCGCAGACTTCCAGGGTTTCGATCGAGCCCATGGAAGGCAAGAACTACGAAACCGGTATCAAGGGTGAGCTGTTCGATGGGCGCATGAACGTCAGCGCCGCGCTGTTCTACACCAAACGCGAGAACCAGGCGGTGACCGACCCTCGCTACCCTAGCCCTCCGTTCAGCTACAGCGGTTCGTGCTGCTTCCTGGCGCAGGACAAGGTGACCAGCAAGGGTATCGACCTGGAAGCGACCGGCGAGATCATGCCGGGCTGGGAAGTGATGGCGGGCTACACCTTCAACCTGGTGGACAACAGCACCCAAGAGACGATCTACAGCAGTATCACGCCCAAGCACCTGTTCAAGCTGTGGACCATGTACACCTTGCCGGGCAGCTTCTCCGACTTCCGAGTGGGTGGTGGCGTGACCGCGCAGAGCGCCGCTTACGTGGACGGCTTGGCTTATCGCACCGACCCGACCACCGGCGCTGTGCTTAGCGAGAGTAACTTCAAGTTCTCCCAGGGCGGCTACGCGGTGTACGACGCGATGGTCGAGTACAAAGTGGACGACCACTGGACGGTTGCCGTGAACGGCAACAACCTGTTCGACCGCCGTTACTACTCCACCGTGAACAACACCGAATATGGCAACTACTACGGTGAGCCTCGCAACTTCATGCTGACCCTGCGCGGTACCTTCGATTGATCGAAAGTTCACCACGCTGAAAGCAAAAGGGCCGCATCGCGGCCCTTTTGCTTTTTCCGTATTGGCCAAGCCGTCAGCTGTAACGCCCCAGCCACTGCTCCAGCGCCTGGTAGATACCGTCGACCTGGCCGCTGATCCCCGACATGCGCAGGAAGTCATGGGTCAAACCGGCTTCCACCACCAAGGTCACCTGCGTACCTCCTTGCTCCAGCGCCTGCGCATAGGCGATTCCCTCATCATGCAGCGGGTCGTAGCCAGCCACGCTGACATAGGCCGGGGCCAGCGCCAACTCAGGTGCGGCCAGCGGCGAGACGCGCCAGTCGCCACGCTGTGCGGTTGAGCAATAGTGGTCGTAGAACCAGTCCAGGGTCGCGGTCTCCAGCAGGTAACCCTCGGCAAAACGCTGGTGCGAAGGTCGGTGCCGGCGGATATCTGCCACCGGGTAGAACAGCACCTGCGCCAGCGGTTTGAAGGCCAGTTGTGGCTGGCTGCCAGTTGCCGCGATGGCCAGCACTGTCGCCAACGTGGCACCGACACTGTCACCGACCAGCACCAGGCGCTGCCTGTCCAAACCAAGCCCGTTGGCCTGCTCGGCGAAGGCGTTGGCGGCATCCAACGCATCGTTTAGCGCTGTCGGAAACGGCGCTTCTGGCGCCAGCCGATAGGTAGGGGCAAACACGGCGAAACGCCCGCTGGCGGCCAGCCGACGGCAGATGGAATCGTGGGAGTCCAGACTGCCGACGACGTAGCCGCCGCCATGCAGGTACAGCAAAGTAGGGGCGCGTTCGGCAAGTTGCGGGTGGCGGTAGAGCCGCGCATCCAGGCGGTGGCCATCGCGGGCTGTCACCTGCATGGCTTGTACTTCGACGCCAGTGGGCGGCGAGGGGTCGAGCACGACCGAGGTGGCTTCGAACTCGGCGCGGGCCTGGGCCACGCTCAGTTCATGCATGGGCTTGCTCTTGCCGGTCAGCCGGCCGAATTCGGCCAACTCCAGGAATGCTTCGAGATCGGGGTCCAGGGACATGGGGGTTCCTTGTGGCAAAAAAGGGCCGCCCGTCTGGGCGGCCCTGTGGTTCAGGGGGTGACCGCTTCGGCGAGCGGCAGGTGGCGCAGCAGGCTGTCGAGGAACGCCGGGTGGCGCAGGATCGCGTAATGGTCGGCGGCGATGGGCGCATGCTGCACGCAGTTGTCGAATGCGGGGTCCGACAGATCGTTTGCCTGCCCGGCCCACCAGCAGTGGCTGTTGGGCGGGCACTGCGCCATGGCGGACAACTGCAAGGACAGCGCCTTGAGCTTCATGCCCGTGCGGAAGGTCCGGGCCAGCTCGTCCGAGGGCATTTCGCTCAGCGCCCCTTGCGCCATGCTCAACGCCTGGCGGGCCTGGTCGATGACCTGTTCCAGCCTGGCCAGGTCGTCGCTGGCGGTGACCACCAGCGCAGGCACGCTCTGCAGCGGCACGCCCAGCACCACCGACAACAAGCCGCGCAAGTCATCCGCGCAGTCCTCAGGTGCAGCGTCGAGCGCCTGCGCCTGAGGCACGAAGCTGTCGACCAGGGCCGCGAAGGCTACCCGTTGCCCTTGGCGCAGCAGCTCCTGGGCGACCAACGAAACCAATGGCCCGCCGAGCGACCAGCCCAGCAGGTGATACGGGCCTTGTGGCTGTTTCTGGCGGATGTACTGGGCGTAGTCCAGGGCCATGGCCTCCAGTGACTCGTCTTCCCAGGCGTCATCGAGCAGCATGCGGCATTGCAGGCCGTAGACGCTGTAACGCCCTTCCAGCCGGCGGGCCAGTGCTTCGTAGTCGAAGACTGTGCCGAAGCCAGCATGCACACAGAACAGCGCAGTACCGTCGGGCGCCGCTGCGTTGAGCGCTACCAAGGGGTCCATGCTGCGCTTTTCAGGCACATGGCCGGACAGCTCGGCGATGGTCGGCTTGCCCATCAGGTCGCGCAGCTTCAGTTGCAGGCCCAGTTCGGGCATGCCACGCACCTTGGACAACACCTTGAGCACCCGCAGCGAATCGCCGCCCAGCTCGAAGAAATTGTCGGTCACGCCCACCTGCTCGACCTCCAGCACTTCTTGCCAGATCGCCGCCAGCGCCTGCTCCAGGGCATTGCGTGGGGCGACGAAGGTGCGGCCCTTGAACTGCGGGTCGGGCAGGGCGTTGCGGTCGACCTTGCCATTGGGGTTGAGCGGCAGGGCGTCCAGCACCACCACCTGGGCCGGCACCATGTAGTCGGGCAAGGCCTCCAGCAGTGCTGCGCGTAGCGGCTCGCCGGACGGGATGTCGGCGACCACATAGCCGACCAATTGCTTGCCGCCCCCGTGCTCACGGGCCACCACCACGGCATCCTGCACGCCTGGCAGGTCGCGCAAGCGGGCTTCGATTTCGCCCAGCTCGATGCGGAAACCGCGGATCTTCACTTGGTTGTCCAGGCGCCCGAGGTAGTCGAAGACGCCGTCCTCTCGCTGCCTGACCAGGTCACCGGTGCGGTACAGGCGGCCACCCGCGCTGAATGGGTCGGCGACGAAGCGCTCGGCGCTCAGGCCGGGGCGCTGGTGGTAACCGCGTGCCAGCCCCTGGCCGCCGATGTACAGCTCACCGGCAACGCCTGGCGGCAGCGGGTTGAGGGCGTCGTCGAGCACGTACAGGGTGCGCTCGCCGACCCGTGTGCCGATCGGCGCGTACACCGCATCGCAGGCGCCGTCGGCTGCGATTTTCCACAGCAATGGGGTGACCACCGTTTCGGTGGGGCCATAGCCATTGGTCAGCCATTGCGGGCGCAACGCCTGCTTGACCCGCTCGAAGTTGGCCTCTGCCACCGCATCGCCACCGAAGCAGTAGATCGACACCGGTGGCGGCGCCTGCTCCTGGGTCTGGGCGAATTCGGCCAGTTGTTGCAGGTAGGCCGGTGGGAAGCAGGCCACGCTGATGGCGTGCCGGTGCAGGGCGTGCCAGGTCTGCTCTGGAGTCCACAGCTGGTTATCGCGCAGCACCAGCTGGCCGCCGCACGACAGGGTGGTCAGCCAGCGCTCCTGGGCGCCGTCGAAGGCGAACGACATGAACAGCAGCTCGCGGGTGTCGCGGGTCATGCCATAGCGCTCGGCGATGGCCGCGCAATGCATGCGGATCGGCTCGTTGGCCACCGCCACGCCCTTGGGCTTGCCGGTGGAGCCGGAGGTGTAGATCAGGTAGGCGAGGTTATCGCCCAGTGCGCGCAGGGGCGGGCAGTCGGCGGGCAGGTCGTCCAGCGCCAGGGTATCGAGCAGCACCTGCGGTGCCGCGTTCGGCCAGTCGAAGCGTGCTTGCAGGCTGGCTTGGGTGATCATCAGGGCCATGCCGGAATCCTCGACGATCCACTTCAGGCGCTCCTGCGGGTAGTCGATATCCAGCGGCACGTAGGCCGCGCCGGCCTTCATCACTGCGTAGAACGCCACGATCATTTGCACCGAGCGCTCCAGCGCCACGCCCACGCGAGTTTCCAGGGCCACGCCCTGGGCGATCAGGTGGTTGGCCAGGCGGTTTGCCTGGTCTTCCAATTCAGCCCAGGTCAGCTGCTGTTCGTTGCAGGTCACGGCGATGGCCTGCGGGCGCGCTAGGGCCTGTTGGCGCAGTTGCTCGACCAGCAAGGGCTCTTGGCCGCTGGCCGGGCGTATTGCGTTGTCCAGGCACAGACGTTGGCCTTGCGCGGCATCGAGCAACGACAAACTGCCCAGGCAGGCATCGGGCTGTTCGAGCATCGCCTGCAAAAGTGTCTCGAAGCTGGCCTTGACCTGCGCCACGGCGGCTTCACTGAAGCGGTTGCGCAGGTACAGGAACTCGATGCTCAGGGTGTTGCCCAGGTTCACCGCCAGGTCCATGGCGAAGTTGGTGACATCGCGACCCTGCACCTGGCCGAAGCGCAATTGGCCTTCCTCGGCTTGCTGCAAGCGCTCGTCCACCGGGTAGTTCTCGAACACGATGATGCTGTCGAACATGGCCTGGCCACCCAGGCCGGCCCAGCGCTGGATATCGGCCAGCGAGGCGTGTTCGTAGTCGCGGATGTCCAGGTTGCTTGCCTGCAATTTCAGCAGCCACTGCTGTAGCGACTGGGTCGGTTGCGGCTGTTGGATCACCGGCAGGGTGTTGATGAACAGCCCAAGCATTTCGTCAGCGCCGGGCAGGCTGGCCGGGCGGCCGGCGACCGTGGCGCCGAAGCACACGCTGGCCTGGCCGGTGTAGCGCTGCAACAGCAGCAGCCAGGCAGCCTGGATCAAGGTGTTGGGGGTGACCCGCAGCGTGCGCGCCTGTTCACGCAGCTGCGCGGTGTGCGCAGCGTCCCAGTCAAGGTAGAGCGCAGCATGGCCTTCGAGGCTGGCGTCCGGGCGCGGGCCCAGGGTGCTGGCCAGGTGGGTGGGGCTGTCGAAGCTGCGCAGCTGTTCGCGCCAGAAGCCTTCCAGTGCATCCTGTGGCTGGCGGGCAAGCCACTGGATGTAGTCGCGGTAACGCCCGCCGCTGGCCGGTGCGGGGTGGCCGTGGTAGGCCTGCAGCACCTCGCCGAGCAGGCGCGAGTTGCTCCAGCCATCGACCAGGATATGGTGGCCGGACCACAGCAGGTGCGCCCGTTGTTCGTCCAGGCGCACCAGGGTCAGGCGCATCAGCGGCGCGCGCAGCAGGTCGAAGCCCTGGGTGTAGTCCTGGGCGGCGAGTTGCGACAGGTCCGCGGCGTCTACTGCGCGGTCGCGCCAGTCGAGTACGGTGAGTGGCATCTGCGCGTGGCGCTGCACCACTTGCAGCGGTTCGGCCAGTTGGTTGTCGCTCCAGAACCCGGTACGCAGGATGTCGTGGCGTGCGATCACCGTGTCCCAGGCTGCGCGGAAGCGTTCGATGTCCAGGCCTTCGACATCCACCGCCATCTGGTTGATGTACAGGCCCGCTTCGGCGGCTTCCAGGGTATGGAACAGCATGCCTTGCTGCATGGGCGAGAGCGGGTAGAGGTCTTCGACCTGTCCGGCGGCCAGCGGCAGGGCTTGCAACTGGGCCTGGGTCACGCGGGCCAGGGGGAAGTCCGAGGGGGTGACGCCGCGGTTGCCGGGGTTGCAGCAATGCTCGATCAGGGCGTGCAGTTCGCGAAGGTAGTCGTCGGCCAGGGCCTGGACGGTGGCGCTGTCGAACAACTCGGTGCTGAACAGCCAGCTCAGGCTCAGTTCGCCGTCGTAGACCTGGCCGTTGAGGGTCAGCCAGTTGCCCATGCGCGCGTCACGGCTTTGCTCTTCGCCGCTGCCTTCGCTGGCGGGGATGAACAAGGCGTCTTCGCTGGCGGCGAAACTGGTGTCGAACTGGCCCAGGTAGTTGAAGGTGATGCGCGGTTCGGGCAGATCGCGCAGGCCTTGGCCCAGCTCGCGCAGCAGGCTGTAGCCGACGCCTTTGGCGGGCACGCCACGCAGCGTTTCCTTGATGACGCGCAGGTTGGCGCCAAGGTCGTCCTGGGTGCCCAAGCGCACCGGGAACAGGCTGGTGAACCAGCCGACGGTGCGGGTCAGGTCGAGTTCGTCGAACAGCGCCTCGCGGCCATGGCCTTCGAGCTGCACGGCCACTTCCGGTTGGCCAGTCCAGCGAGCGACGGCGCGGGCCAGGGCGGTCAGCAGTAGGTCGTTGATCTGCGTGCGGTAGGCCTGTGGGGCGTCCTGTAGCAGGCGCCGGGTGGTGGTGCGGTCCAGGCGTACTTGCAGGGCCTGGGCGTGTTGGTTGCTCAGGCTGCCTTGCGGGTGGTCGGCGGGCAGGTCGGTGACCAGGCCGTCGAGCTGGGCCTGCCAGTAGGCCAGCTCCTCTTGCATCGAAGGGCTGGCGACATATTGCTCTAGGCGCTCGGCCCAGGCTTTTACCGACGTGGTACGGGCTGGCAGGCGCAGAGCCTCGCCGCTTGCGGCCTGGGTGTAGGCGGTTTGCAGATCGTCGAACAGGATGCGCCACGACACGCCGTCGACCACCAGGTGGTGGATCACCAGCAACAGGCGTTGGCTATGGTCTTCCAGGGTGATGAGCACGGCACGCAGCAGCGGACCGTTGGCGAGGTCGAGACTGCGTTGGGTGTCGTTGGCCAGTTCGCGCAGGTTGGCGTAGGTGGCTTGGCGCTGTTCCAGGACGGGCACAGTAGGGGTGTCGAGGAAATGCGCGGTCCAGTCGCCGGCCTGCTCGGTGAACACCAGGCGCAGGGCGTCGTGGTGTTGCACCAGGGCTTGCAGGGCCTGGGCCAGGGCTTCGGCATCCACTGGGCGGTTGGGCTTGAGCAGCACCGACTGGTTCCAGTGGTGGCGTTGCTGGTCGATCTCGGCGAAGAAGCGGCGCTGGATCGGCAGCAACGGCGCTTCACCGCTGGCGGGGGCGTGCTCCAGCAGGGGGGCGCTGTCGTCGAGGTGGGCGATATGGGCCAGGTCGCGGACGGTCTGGTGTTGGAACAGGTCCTTGGGGGTGAAGCGGATGCCGGCCTGGCGGGCGCGGCTGACCACCTGGATGGAGATGATCGAGTCGCCGCCCAGTTCGAAGAAGTTGTCGTTCAGGCCGACGCGTTCGAGCTTGAGCACGTCTTGCCAGATCGTGGCGATGCGTTGCTCCAGCTCGGTGCGTGGGGCGACGTAGGCTTTTTGCGCTTGGCTGGCATCGGGCTTGGGCAGGGCTTTGCGTTCGAGCTTGCCGTTGGGGCTTAGCGGCATGCGTTCGATGAACAGCAGTTGGCTGGGGACCATGTAGTCCGGCAGGGCTTGGCGCAGGGGCTCGCGGATAGTTTCGCGCAGGCTCTCTTGTGCTTCAGGTTGCCATTCGCTCGGTACCACATAGCCAATCAAGGCGCCGTCGATGGCCAACACGACTGCGTCACGTACCGCGTCCTGTTCCATCAAGCGGGCTTCGATTTCGCCCAGCTCGATACGCAGGCCACGGATTTTTACTTGGTGGTCGATCCGGCCACGGTATTCGATCACGCCATCGGCACGCTGGCTGGCCAGGTCGCCGGTACGGTACAGGCGTTGGCCTTCCCCGAATGGGCTGGTGACGAAGCGTTCGGCAGTGAGTGCCGGGCGACGGTGGTAGCCACGGGCGAGGCCTTCACCGCCCAGGTACAGCTCACCGACCACACCTGCCGGAACGGGCTGAAGCTCGGCATCGAGTACGTAGGTTTGCAGGTTGGCGATAGGTTGGCCGATCGGTACTGCATCGCGGCCTTCGTCGCGGCAGGTCCAGTGGGTGACGTCGATGGCGGCTTCGGTCGGACCGTAGAGGTTGTACAGGCCAGCGTTAGGCAGGCGGGCCAACACTTGGTCCTGGGCGTCCACCGGCAGTGCTTCACCACTGCACACGATGCGGCGCAGGCTGGTGCAACTGGAAACCTGCTCATCAAGCAGGAACATCTGCAACATCGAGGGCACGAAGTGCAGCGTGCTGACTTGGTATTCGTTGATCAGCTCGACCAAACGACGCGGGTCGCGGTGGTCGCCAGGGCCAGCGACGGCCAGGCGGGCGCCAGTCATCAGTGGCCAGAAGAATTCCCACACCGAGACGTCGAAGCTGAACGGCGTTTTCTGCAAGGCCGTGTCGCCCACACCCAGGCCATAGGCTTGCTGCATCCAGCACAGACGGTTGGTCAGCGCCTTGTGGCGGTTGCCTGCACCCTTAGGTTTGCCGGTGGAACCGGAGGTGTAGATGACATAGGCCAGGTGCTCGGGAGCGAC
>NZ_JBNNVR010000090.1:0-21722 GCF_050280645.1 Pseudomonas sp. NPDC089554 | reverse complement strand
GAGTCCGACCACCCGGCCCTGAAAGGCCTGCATGCGAGCACCGAGGTGGTTTGGATCGCCGACCTGCCTGGCGGGGCGCCAGGGCGAAGCCCTGGCCATGCTCAGCTGAACTTCAGATCCGGAACTGCTTGGCCAAACCGTGCAGCCGGTCACCCAGGGCCGTCAGGCTACGTGCCGTATCGGCACCGCCCTGGGCATCGATCGCCACTTCATCCACCGCCTCTGCGATCTGCGTCATGCTGCGGCTGACTTCCTCGGCCACCGAGGTTTGCTCTTCCGAGGCGCTGGCGATCTGCGCGTTCATGTCGTTGATGGTGTCGATCAACTGGCTGATCGCATCCAGCGACGCGCCGGCCTGGGTGGCCAGCTCGCCAGTGACCTTGCCGGTCTCGCTGGAGCGCCCCATGGCCGCTACCGCGCCTTGGGTGCCGCGCTGCAAGGCGTTGATCATGTCGTGGATTTCCTGGGTGCTCTGCTGGGTACGGCTGGCCAGGGCACGTACCTCGTCGGCAACCACGGCGAAGCCGCGCCCGGCATCACCGGCGCGGGCCGCTTCGATGGCAGCGTTCAGCGCCAGCAGGTTGGTCTGCTCGGCCACCGAGCGGATCACGTCGACCACACTGACGATGGCTTGTACGTCCTGTTGCAGGGTGTCCAGCGAGTCGCTGCTCTGGCCGATCTCGCCGATCAGGGCGTGGATGCTGTCGATGCTGCGGTTGACCACGGCACGGGCGTCGCTGCCCACCTCGCTGGTCTGGCGCGCCGCCTGGGAGGCACCCTGGGCGCTTTGCGAGACTTGGTGCGCGGCAGCGGACATCTCCAGAATGGCCGTGGCCACCTGGTCGGTTTCCTGGCGCTGGCGGCCCATGGCGGCTTCCGAGCGCTGGGCCTGGGACGACATGTTCAGCACCAGTTCGTTGAGCTGCACGGTCATGTCCACCACTTGGGAAACCAGGGCGTGGATCTTCTCGACGAAGCGGTTGAACGAGCTGGACAGCGCGCCCAGTTCGTCGCCGCTGGTCACCGGCAGGCGGCGGGTCAGGTCGCCATCGCCGTTGGCGATGTCGTCGAGGTTCTGCCGAATCGCCAGCACCGGTTTGACCAGGCCATTGCCCAGGTAGACGCTGAGCAGCGCGACGACCGCCAGCAGCGCCGCAACCACGGCCATGATCAGCGCGGTGGTCGAGCCAATGCGCTCCTGGGTGGCGACCGAGATGTTCTGCACCTGGGCCTCGATGTCATCCAGGTTCACCTGGGTGCCGAACACCAGGTCCCACTTTTCCAGGTACGTGGTGTAGCCGAGCTTGGGCACCGGCTGGTCGCTGCCGGGCACTGGCCAGTCGTAGCGGAAGAAGTGCTTGCCGGAACGGCCGGCTTCCACCAGGCCACGGATCACGTAGACGCCGTTGGCGTCCTTGGCCTCGGAGAAGTCCTTGCCGATGTCCAGGTCCTTGTCGGCCCAGAACACGCGGATGTTCTTGGTGTTGTAGCCATAGAAATAGCTGGCCTTGTCGTACAGCAGGCCTTTGAGAATCTGCACTGCTCGGTCGCGGGCCGCCATGTCGCCAGGGGCGGAGGCGTCGTAGATCGGCTTGATGGCCGCCTCGCCGATCTCCTGGTAGTGCTTGAGCGACATCTTTCGCTCTTCCATGAGCAGGGCGCGGGTCTGCTCGACTTCCTGGGTGGCCAGCTTTTGCAGCATGAACCAGGTGATGCCGCAGATCAGCGCCGACAGCAGCAGGCTGGGCACGATGGCGAGCAGAAGTACCTTGTTGCGGAGGTTCAACGTCATGACGGAGCCCTTTTGTGAATTCCCTTCGAATTGTTGTTGCACAAGCCAATAGGGGCGTTATCGGCGAGCGGGGGGAAAGTTTGAGGGCGTAGTGGCACTTTGGTGCCATTTTCTCGGTAAGCCAGCTTTTATTATCCATGTGCATGGACAGACAAATTGTATTTGCCTGGTTTTTCTATCCAATCGATAGGCTTAAAGTGGGGTTATCGGTATGAATCACCGAACTGAACAAACCTCTAAACATTGATTGGACATTGAACAGATGAGCAATAAATTGGCAGGTAAGGTGGCGTTGGTGACTGGTGGCTCTACCGGTATCGGCTTGGCTACCGCTCAAGAATTCGCCGCACAGGGCGCCACGGTGTTCATCACCGGTCGTCGGCAGGCCGAACTGGATGCAGCGGTAGCGCTGATTGGCGAGAAGGCAGTCGCTATCAAGGGCGATGTGTCCAACCTGGCCGACCTGGACCAGATGTTCTCGGTGATCGCAGCCAAGGCCGGGCGCCTGGATGTGCTGTTCGCCAACGCCGGTGTCGCTAACCTGGCGCCGCTGGGCGAAATCACCGAAGCGCAGTTCGACCACGTCTTCGATGTCAACGTGAAAGGCCTGCTGTTCACTGTGCAGAAGGCGCTGGCGCTGCTGAACGACGGTGGCTCGATCGTCCTCAACGCCTCTACCGTCTCCGTCAAAGGCTCCGGCAACCTGAGCGTGTACAGCGCCAGCAAGGCCGCCGTGCGCAACTTCGCCCGCTCCTGGCTGCTGGACCTGAAACCACGCAACATTCGTGTGAACGCCGTCAGCCCCGGCCCGATCGCCACACCGGGCGCCGACGGCCTGGTGCCGGCAGATCAGCTCGAGGAGATGCATGCGCACCTGATCAGCATGATTCCGATGGGGCGCCTGGGTCAGCCCAAGGAAGTCGCCAAGGCGGTCACCTTCCTGGCCTCGGACGACAGCAGCTTCATCAACGGCATCGAACTGTTCGTCGACGGTGGCGCTGCGCAGATCTGAGGTGGCCAGTCACTCCAGTGTCGAGAAGTGCTCCACCAGCCAGTCGATGAACACCCGTACCCGGCTGCTCAGGTAGCGGTTGGGCGGGTAGACCACATGGAAGGGGTAGGGCGCCGGGCGCCAGTCTTGCAGCACCGGCACCAGCGCTCCTGACGCCAGATGGGCCTTCACCGCGTAGGTGAAGGTATGGATCACCCCCAGCCCCGCCAGCCCGGCAACGATGTGCGCGTTGCTTTCGTTGACGCTGAGCACACCGTTGCCGGTCACCTCCACTCGCTCGTCGCCACGCTGGAAGACAGCCGGTATCAAGCGGTTGGTGGTCGCCGCGTGGTAACTGACGATGTGCTGTGGGCCTTCGAGCTCCCGCGGGTGCAGCGGCACGCCGAAGCGCTCCAGGTAGGCGGGGCTTGCGCAGGTGGTGCACGAGGCCTTGCCGAGCAGGCGCGTAGCCAGTGAGGTGTCGGTGACGGTGCCGCCGCGAATCACGCAATCGACGTTGTCGCTGATGAGGTCGATGACCTGGTCGCTCACGCCCAGCTCGACCTTGAGGTCCGGGTAGCGGGCAAAGAACGCGGGTAGGGCGGGGATGACCAGCGCGGTGGCGACCGTACCGCCGATATTGACGTGGACCTTTCCGCGAGGGTTGCTCTGCGTGCCTTGGATGTTGTTGTTGATTTCATCCAGGTCGCGGACGACTTTTGCGGTTTGCTCGTAGTAGCGCGCCCCCTCTGCGGTAACGGTCACGCTTCGCGTGGTGCGTTGCAGCAGGCGCACGTGCAGGAAGGCTTCCAGGTCGCGGATCAGCTTGCTGACCGTGGCCTTGGGCATCTTCAGCGAATCGGCGGCTTTTACGAACGACCCCGCTTCGACGACACGGGCGAATACGCGGATGGCGAGAAGGTGATTCATGGGAAGGCGGGTGTCCTGTCGTTCGGGGCGTTCACATCCCTGGGCACTGGGCGGTATCCAGCACAGTCGCTGCGATGTCCCCGACGATTCTGACAGGACGCCGCTCAACATTTCTATGCTGGATGTGCGATTTCCTTGCCTCGCTGCCACCCCTGCGGCCGAGCATGCTATACCACTGAATTGTCGAAATAATCTGCATGATTCGCCTTGCCATATGAACCTGGGGCTCACAATGAAGGCCTGTGGTGTCTTGTGACATCGAAGCGGCTCCTGCTTAAAAACCTATGCAGCTTTAAAAAACTGTATAAGTATTTGGCAGCAGAGCAGACCTGGAGGCCCCATGCGTCTGGTAACTTGCTTCAGAGCGGCTGTGCGCGGCATAGCCATTTCCGTCCTATTGATGGCAGGCTCGCCGAGCTGGGCAGACTGGCGTAGCGAGCTGCCCACCGCCACGCTGGTCGGCCAGGGCGACTTCACCTGGTTCGGCTGGTCGGTCTATCAGGCTCGCCTGTGGAGCCCTACTGCAACCTTCAGCTGGGATCAGCCTTTCGCTCTGGAGCTGATCTATCGGCGCGAGCTGTCGCGCGACACCTTGGTGCAAGCCAGCATCGACGAGATGCGCCGGATGGGCGGCGACGCGGTCGATGAGGCCCGCCTGACGAGTTGGGACAGCGAAATGCGCAAGGCCTTCGTCGATGTACAGCCCGGCCAGCGCATCACCGGGCTTTACCAGCCAGGCAAGGGCGCTAGCTTCTATGTCGATGGCGAGCCCCAGCACACGGTCGCCGATGCCGACTTCGCCCGCGCCTTCTTCGCCATCTGGCTGGATACCCGAACCCGCAGCCCCGAGCTGCGCCGCGAACTGTTGGGGCCCGATAAAGCCCGCCGTTGAGCCCAATACCAGTCAGTTCAAAGTTGGGGCCGCTTTGCGGCCCTTTCTCAACACAAGGCCGCTCCCACAAGGTTCGCGCACATCCTGAAAATGGGCTTTGCACGGTCGTGGTGGGAGCGGCCTTGTGTCGCGATGGGCTGCATAGCAGCCCCAACCACCCTAGCTGGCAGGCATTACCCCTGAGCCTGCCCGTGACCATTGTCCGGCAAGCGCATCGGAGCCTCGTACTGTTTGAAAAAATACTTGAGGTGGTTTCTCATTCTCGTTCGACTTCTAAGGAAGGCCGGAATACAGGCCAGTCTGTCGTCCCCTTTCCTTGGAGCGAGTCAATGCGTTCGTCACCGGTTTCACAGCGCCATCCATTAAGCCGTGCCTTGCAAGGTGCGATCCTGGGTTTGATCGTCAGCAGTCACGCACTGCCTTCGCTGGCGCAACCTGCGGGCAATGAACCGCACAACCAGGTCCAGCAATGGAACATCGCTGCGGGCCCGCTGGCGTCGGCGCTTGACCGCTTTGCACGCGAGGCTGGCATCAGTCTTTCCTACGATGCGGCGAGCATCGCGAACCGCACCACCCAGGGTGTAAGTGGCAGCTTCGATACCCCGACAGCGCTCGCGTCGCTGTTGCAGGGCAGCGGGTTCCAGGCCGAGTCGCAAGGCCAGAATGCCTACCTGCTGGTCCCTTCCGCCGGCCCGCTGGAAATCAGCACGGCCGACGTCGAGGAGTACCGCCTCGCGCCGCTGATCATTAACTCCAAGGTCAAGGCCAGTGCCGACGACGACACCAACTCGGTGGTCGCCAAGGAACTGTGGGTCGGCGGCAAGGTGGCGACCAGCATCCTCAACACGCCTGCTTCGGTATCGGTGGTGACCCGCAAGGAAATGGAGCAGCGCAGCGTCAGCACCACCGAAGAGGCACTGCTGTACACGCCAGGTGTGGTCAGTGACTTCTACGGCACCGACGACCGTAACGACTACTTCCAGATCCGTGGCTTCCAGGCCACCACCTACCGTGACGGCCTGACCTTGAGTTCGATGCGCGGTGTGCGCGAAGACCCGTTCGCCTATGAGCGCATCGAGATCCTGCGTGGCGCCAACTCCACCCTGTTTGGCCCGGCAGACCCCGGCGGCTCGGTGAACTTCGTGAGCAAGCAGCCGCGCTTCGAGAAGTTCGGTGAGGCCTACATGACCTATGGCTCCTTCGACCATGTCGAGGCTGGCCTCGATGTAGGCGATGCACTGAACGACGAGAAAACCCTGGCCGGACGCTTCACTGTCAAAGGGCAGAACGCCGACCGCGAGTACGATCACTCGCAGAACGACAGCCAGTTGGTGATGGGCGGCCTGACCTGGGCTCCCACCGACTACACCTCGGCCACCGTGGTGCTGGACCACCTGAAGACCGAAAGCTCGCCCAACAGCGGCGGCTATCCGTTCGACAAGGAATACGACCGCAAGGACTTCTTTGGCGAGCCCAGCTACAACTTCCACGATGTCGAGCGCACCAGCCTCAGCGGTAACGTCACCCATGACTTCGACAACGGCTTCGTGCTGCGCAGCAACCTGCGCTACAGCAAGTTGAGCGACGACTACGGCTACGTCTACCTGAGCGATAGCCCCACGCGTGTCGGCACTACCATCCCTCGTTATTTGCTGGGAGCCGACAGCGAGGCCGACCAGTTCAACGGCAACCTGATGCTGCAATACGATGCCCGCTTCGAGAACATCGACAGCAGCACCCTGGTGGGTGTGGAGTACCTCGACTCTTCGACCAAGGAAAGCTCGGTATACGACGTGGCGTCCTCGATCGACGTTGCCAACCCAGTGTTCACCGGCGTTTCACGCACGCTCACGCCGTATCAGGAACGAAAGAACGAGGCGAAAACCAAGGCGGTGTTCCTTCAGCAGAACTTGTCGTTCTACGAGCGCTTCATCGTGACTGCCGGTATGCGCCATGACTCCATGGACCTGACCAGCAAGGGTTACAACCTGTTCACCACCCCGGCGCAGTTCGATGACAAGGACAACTTCTCCGAGAACTCCTATCGCGGTGCGTTGACCTATATCGTCAACGATGAAGTTTCTACCTATGTGAGCATGGTGGAATCGGTTTCGCCGCCTCAAGTGGGTGTAACCCCGCAGACCGGCCGTCAGTACGAAGTGGGCGTGAAGTATTCGCCAATTGGCATGGACGCACTGTTCTCCGCAGCCGTTTATGACCTGACCCAGGAAAACGTCACCATCGCCGTGGTACTGCCGAGTGGGATTATCGAGCAGCAGACCGTGGGCGAATCGCGGGTACGCGGCCTGGACCTCGAGGCCAAGGCGCAGGTGACCCAGAACATCAGCCTGATCGGTGGTTACTCCTACATGGAGTCCGACGTCCTGCGCGGTACGTTGCGCGACGGCAGCTCGCTCAAGGGCAATGAGTTCACCACGGCGCCGAAGCACTCCGCTTCGCTGTGGAGCTACTACGACATTCCCGGCACCAAGGCGAGCGTTGGCTTGGGTGCGCGTTATGTCGGTGCCTACTACCTGGATGCTGCCAACACCAAGGAAAGCGACGGCACCACCCTGTTCGACGCGGCCTTCAACTACGAGATTGCCAAGGGCACCGAGCTGGCAGTGAATGTCAGCAACCTGTTCGATGAGCAGCATGTGGTGGGGTCGGGCACGGCGGACTTCTATAACCCGGGGCGCGAGATTACTGCCAAGTTGAGTTACAACTGGTAAGCGTCTTTCCGGTGTAGAGATTGGTACCCGCTCTAGAGCGGGTACTGTTGGCTTGGCGCAAAGCCTGGCTGGTGGAAGCCTGAAACGCCGTGTTTGCTGGGACGGTATCCCATCCTGAAATGGGTTTACATCTTCTCAGGTAGGTCAGAAACCCTAGAGCGCCCGATGCACAGCATCGGGCGTTTTGTTTTTCAGGGCCATGTGAGGCCGCCATCTTGACGGTTATTCCAAAAAATACCAGCTGAGTGCTTGGAATACCACGTGGAATACACGAAAACATAGATGCTGCTGGACGCTATTGGATCATCGTGGTGCTGAAAGCCCCGTATTTACTGACTTTCAGGCACAAAAAAAGACGTCCGTGGACGTCTTTAGATGATTATTTGGTGGAGCCGGGGGGATTTGAACCCCCGTCCGCCAGTACTCCGCTGTCGGTACTACATGCTTAGCCGTGTCTACTGAGTTAATCCGCAGCCGCCCGACGGGCAGGGTGCTTTGGACGAGTTGGGTAAGTTTTAGTCGCTTTGCCCCCAACGTGCTACACGACGATCCTGTTCTGTATGACAATCACTTCGGGTTTACAGGCATCCCCTGGTGATTGCTGGAGCCGAAGCTACCAGGAGAGCGGGCTCAGCTGCTTACGCAGCGAGAGCGTAGCCCTCGTAGTTTTCGTCATTGGCAACTATAGAAAGTTGCAACAGTGGATTTACGAGTTCTGTTACCAACTCGGCATGCACCTAGAGTTTCGCGACCGGCGTCGAATCCTAATCGGCCCCACACGCAGCTCTAGCTGACGTACCTTTCGGCACGTGGGGCCGAGTATACGCCTTTGCGAGGGGGACGTCGACTGCTGGACCCGTCACCCCTTGCAATAGAGCTGATCACGCGCCGCTGCCACCGGCAGAGCCACTGCCTTTCTCGGTTTTCTCAAGACGCTCCAGCACCTTGCTGGTGATGGCGATGCACTCCTTGGTGTCGCCCGAGGCTTGTGCAGCCTTGGCTTTGCCGACGTGCTCGGTGAGGGCTTTGTCCAGGCCCTCGGAGGTGGCGCCGGCGGTGGCCATGCTGTCGTCGATCTTCTGCAGGTTGATGGTGCACAGGTCGTCGGCGGCGAATACGGGCGAGGCCAACAGGGTGGCGGTCGCGAACAGGGCGGATAGCGCAGTACCTTTCATGGGTGTCTCCTCATGAGGCCTCTGGAAGGTGGGCCTAATCGGTGGACTGCTGACGAATGGCGAGGGTTCAATCGAGGTTTATGGGGTGCGGTTCATGCCGATTTCCATGTCGTCGATCAGGGCCTTGGCCATGGCGCTGAGCAGGCGGGCGGCGCTGCCGGCGATGGGGTCGCTTTCCATTTCGGCTTCGCAGGTTAGGTGGCGGATGCAGCCTAGCAGCATGGATAACTCGCTGAAGGCGTGGGGGAAGGGGATTCCGGGTTGGATGCGGTAGAGCTCTAGGAAGGGGGTGACACCGGCGGTGCTTGATTGGAGTAGGTAGGGTGGGTCTGGGACGATTTTGTTCATGGCGGAATCTCAGTGCGTGGTGGGAACCGCCTCCTCGATCTTTCTCACGGATTTAAGGTGGCAGCCGTACGCGGGGTGAGAAACCGGTGCACTGATGCCGGCCAGACCGAAGTCTGCCCGCGCATGGCTGCCATAAAGCTAGAGCCTTGGCAGTGCAGGTCGGGTTCTCACACCCGGTCACCTAATGTGGCGACCCGGTGAAGTTATTCCTGGGGTTATGTCCCGACAATGCGGCTGCTTCCGACAGCTGCGTAGGATAGTTCCCAGAGTGGGTTGATCTGAAGCATTTGGTTTCAGGTTGGGAAATGTCTGACGGAGATCTGTAGGGGATTTGCCGGCCTCTTCGCGGGCAAGCCCGCTCCTACAGGGGGCTGCACCGCCTTTCAGGGCGGTGCAGGTTTTGGGGTCACAGGGTGCGGGGGCGGGTGACGCGGTCTACCAGGTACACCAGGCCGTGGTAGTCGATGCCGCTGTGGCTCGACAGGCCAATCTCGCAGGTGCGGCTGGTGGAGATGCCTTCGCTGCAATACTGCACGGCATCTTTCAGGCTGCGCAGCGAGTGGGCGTTGAGCTCTGGCGTGGTGAAGCCTTTGTCGCCCGCGAAACCGCAGCAATGAATGCCCTCGGGCACTACCACTTGCTTGCTGCACAACCGGGCCAGGTCGATCAGCGCCTGGCTTTCGCCCAGGTGCTGGGTGCTACAGGTGACATGCACCGCCACTGGCTCGTCCTGGGGCGAGAACTCCAGCTTGTCGAGCAGGTGGGTGCGAATGAAGCGCACCGGGTCGTACAGGTCGAGGCGGGTTTCGGCGAGGTCTTGCACCAGGCGCAAGGTACAGGGGCTGGTGTCGCAGTAGATCGGGTCGAGGCCGCCGCGGCTGGCTTGCAGCAGGGCGTCGATCAGCTCTTGGCGCTTGTGCTCGGCCTGCTCGGCGTAGCCCTTGGAAGCGAACGGCTGGCCGCAGCACAGGCTGTCGGCATTGCCGGGGAACACTACTTGGTAGCCGGCTTTTTCCAGCAGGCCTCGGGTCTTGTCCAGCAACGAGCTTTGTTCGCGGTCGGCATAGGCCGGGCCCATCACTCGCGACACGCAGGCGGCCAGGTACACAACGCGGGGGCGGGCGTCGTGGCTGGCGGGGCCGAAGTCGATAGGCTTGAGGGGCTGCGGCATGGCCGGGGTCCACTGCGGCAGGCGGCCGCTGCTGGCCTTGCTCAGGCTGCGGCTCACGCGGCCCAGGCGCGGGGCGCCTAGCAGCTTGCGGGCGCCGTCGGCCACGGCCAGGGTCAGGCGTGCGCCGCGCAGAGTGGCTTGGAAATGCTCGGCCAGCCAGTCGGCGGTGCGGGCGTGGTCGGCGGCTTGGCCGCGCAGTTTCTTCACCAGCTCACCAGTGTTGATGCCCACCGGGCAGCGCTGGGCGCACAGGCCGGTGGCGGCGCAGGTGTCGATGCCCTGGTATTGATAGCTGCGCAGCAGTTCGCGGATGTCTTCGCCGGCGCGCTTCTTCGCCTGGATATCGCGCCACATCACGATGCGCTGGCGTGGGCTGAGGGTCAGGCCCTTGGACGGGCACACCGGCTCGCAGAAGCCGCACTCGATGCATTTGTCGACGATCTCGTCGGCGGCGGGCAGCGGCTTGAGGTTTTTCAGGTGAATCTCGGGGTCTTCGCTCAGCACCACGTCGGGGTTGAGGATGCCGTTGGGGTCGAGCAGGCGCTTGAGTTTCCACATCAGCTGGTACGCATCCTTGCCCCATTCCAGCTCAACGAACGGCGCCATGTTGCGACCGGTGCCGTGCTCGGCCTTGAGCGAGCCGCCGAACTCCACCGCCACCAGTTGTGCCACGTCATCCATGAAGCCCTGGTAGCGCGCCACTTCCTCGGCGCTGTTGAAACCCTGGGTGAAGACGAAGTGCAGGTTGCCTTCCAGCGCGTGGCCGAAAATGATCGCCTCGTCGTAGCGGTGCTTGTCGAACAGCTGGATCAGGCGGTTGACGCCTTCGGCCAACTGCTCCACCGGGAAGGTCACGTCTTCGATGATCACGGTGGTGCCGGTCTGGCGCACGGCGCCGACGGCGGGGAAGGTGTCCTTGCGGATCTTCCACAGCAGGTTGTACACGGCGGGGTCTTCGCTGAAATCGACCTGTTGTTCGACGGGGAAGTCGGCAATGGAGGCCATGACCAGCCCCAGCTGCTCGTGCAGAAGGCCCTGGCTGGCCGCGCGGGATTCGATCAGCAGTGCGCAGGCGTTGTCCGACAGGCCTTTTACCCACTCCGGCATGCCGGGTTTTTCCTGCACCGAGCGCAGGCTGCGGCGGTCGAGCAGTTCCACTGCCGATACCGGTTGGCGCTTGAGTACGGTCACGGCCTTGCAGCAGCTTTCCACAGTGGGGAAGACGATCAGTGCGCTGGCCTTGTGCGGATGGTCGGGCACGGTGTCGTAGGTGACGGCACTGATAAAGCCCAAGGTGCCTTCGGAACCGACCAGCAGGTGCTGAAGGATATCCAGCGGCTTGTCGTAGTCCACCAGTGCGTTAAGCGACAGACCTGTGGTGTTCTTCAGTCGGTATTTGTGCCGGATACGGTCGGCCAGTTCGGTATTGGCGCGGGTCTCGCGGCCCAGGTGGGCGAGTTCGTCCAACAGGCTGGCGTGGCTTTTCTGGAAGGCGGCGACACTGGCCGGGTCTTCGCTGTCCAGCCGGGTGCCGTCGGCCAGCACCAGGCGCAGGCCAGCGAGGGTGTGGTAGGTGTTCTGCGCGGTGCCGCAGCACATGCCGCTGGCGTTGTTGGCGACGATGCCGCCGATCTTGCAGGCGTTGATCGAGGCTGGGTCGGGGCCGATCTTGCGGCCGTAGGGGGCCAGCCAGGCGTTGGCCTGGGCGCCGATCACGCCGGGTTGCAGGCGAATCTGCTCGCCTTGGCCGCGAATTTCACGGCCATTCCAGCTGTCGCCGAGCACGATCAGCACCGAGTCGCTGAGGGCCTGGCCAGACAAGCTGGTGCCCGCGGCGCGGAAGGTCACGGGTACGCGGTCGCGTTGGGCGAGCTGGATCAAGCCGACCACTTCGTCCTCGGACTCCACCCGCACCACCAGCTTCGGGATCAGCCGGTAGAAGCTGGCGTCGGTACCGAAGGCCAGGGTCGAGGTGGGGTCGTCGAAACGGCGTTCGGCGGGAATCAGGTGCTGGACATCACGCAGGAACGCAGCGGGCAGGCTCATGCAATCTCCTCGCGGGGCCGCCGCGTCTTGTGCGCGGCGTGCCCCGGATTATCAGGCGGTATTTCTTGCGGGCGCTCAGGCGCCCAGTTCGCGGACCAGCGAGTCGCGGGTGATTTCGCTGATCGACTTGGCGCCGGTCAGCACCATGGCCACGCGCATTTCCTTCTCGAACAGCTCGAGCAGGTTCTTCACCCCGGCCTGGCCATGGGTGGCCAGGGCATAGAGGAAGGCGCGGCCGATCAGCACGCTGTCGGCGCCGAGGGCGATCATGCGTACTACGTCGAGGCCGCTGCGAATGCCGGAGTCGGCGAGGATCTTGATGTCACCTTTCACCGCATCGGCAATGGCCGGCAAGGCGCGGGCGCTGGACAGCACGCCATCGAGCTGGCGGCCGCCGTGGTTGGACACGACGATGCCGTCGGCGCCGAATTTCACTGCGTCGCGGGCGTCGTCGGCGTCGAGGATGCCCTTGATGATCATCGGGCCGTCCCAGAAATCGCGGATCCACTCCAGGTCCTTCCAGGAAATCGACGGGTCGAAGTTGGCGCCCAGCCAGCCGATGTAGTCGGCCAGGCCCGTGGGGTTGCCGCGGTAGGCGGAGATGTTGCCCAGGTCGTGGGGGCGGCCGTTGACGCCGACGTCCCACGCCCATTGGGGGCGGGTCATGGCTTGCAGCACGCGGCGCATCGGGCCGTTGCGGCCGCTCATGCCGGCGTGGGCGTCTCGGTAGCGGGCGCCGGGCACGGGCATGTCGACGGTGAACACCAGGGTTTTCACGCCGGCGGCCTTGGCGCGCTCCAGGGCGTTGCGCATGAAGCCGCGGTCCTTGAGCACGTACAGCTGGAACCACATCGGGCGGTCGATGGCCGGAGCCACTTCTTCGATGGGGCACACCGAGACCGTGGACATGGTGAAGGGGATGCCGTGCGCTGCTGCGGCGCGGGCCGCTTGCACTTCGCCACGGCGGGCGTACATGCCGCACAGGCCGATAGGAGCAAGGGCCACAGGCATGTTCAGGGTTTCGCCGAACAGCTCGGTCTTGAGGCTGAGTTCGGACATGTTCTTTAGCACGCGCTGACGCAAGGCGATGCTGGCCAGGTCCGACACGTTGTGGCGCAGGGTGTGCTCGGCGTAGGCGCCGCCGTCGGCGTAGTGGAACAGAAAAGGGGGCAGCTTGCGCTGGGCCGCGGCGCGATAGTCGGTAGAGGCGGAAATGATCATGGAGTCTCGCAGCGTTGGTTGAGAGAGTGCCGGGCGCACGCGGCGCCCGGCCCCTTCACTTTAGTGAACCAGCATGCCGGTCAGCCAGTAAGCCTGGACCAGGGTGATAACACCCACGATGGTGGCGAAGAACAGGCTGTGCTTGACCGTGAAGCGGAACAGGTCCGATTCCTTGCCGACCAGGCCGGTGGCGGCGCAGGCCACGGCGATGGACTGCGGCGAGATCATCTTGCCGGTCACGCCGCCGCTGGTGTTGGCCGCTACCAGCAAGGTGTCGCTGACGCCGATCTGGTGCGCGGTGGTGGCTTGCAGCGAGCCGAACAGGGCGTTGGACGAGGTGTCGGAACCGGTCAGGAACACGCCCAGCCAGCCGAGGAACGGCGAGAAGAACGGGAACGCAGCGCCAGTGCCGGCCAGTACCAAGGCCATGGTCGAGGACATGCCGGAGAAGTTGGTGACGAAGGCGAAGGCCAGCACCATGCCGATCGACAGGATCGGCCAGCGCAGCTCCCAGAAGGTCTCTTTGAAAGTGGTCAGACCAGTTTTGAAGTTGATCTTCAGTACCCACATCGACAGCAGCGCCGAAATGAAGATGGCGGTGCCGGTGGCGGAGATCGGGTCGAACTTGAACACCGCCGGCATGGCCGTGGCCTTGGCAACGATTGGCGCGCCTTTGATCACCAGTTGGTCGAGGTGCGGGATGGCGAAGTTGAAGACGAAGTTGTACATCGCGCCGCCGGGGGCGAACGCGGCCTTGAAGGGCTTGAGGGTCCAGATGGTCACCAGCACGGTGAGGATCAGGAACGGCGACCAGGCCTTGAAGATCTCGCCCAGGCTGTAGGGCGAAGGCTGGCTGCCACCGCTGCTTACAACCGCGGCGCCAACGCTGCCCTGGGCTTCGGCGAACGAACGCTTGGGCTGCCAGACCTTCAGGAACAGGGTCAGGGAAACCAGGCTGGCCAGGGCCGAGGTGATATCCGGCAGCTCTGGGCCGATGTAGTTCGAGGTGAAGTACTGGACGATCGCGAAGCTCAGGCCGGCCACCAGGGCGGCTGGCCAGGTTTCCTTGACGCCGCGCACGCCGTCCATGATGAACACCAGCCAGAACGGCACGAACACCGACAGCAGCGGCAGTTGGCGGCCGGTCATGGCGCCGATGTCGAAGGCGTCGATGCCGGTGACCTGGCCGGCCACGATGATCGGGATGCCCAGGGCGCCGAAGGCCACCGGTGCGGTGTTGGCGATCAGGCACAGGCCGGCGGCGTACAGCGGGTTGAAGCCCAGGCCCACCAGCAGTGCGGCAGTGATGGCCACAGGGGCGCCGAAGCCGGCTGCGCCTTCGAGGAAGGCACCGAAGCAGAAGCCGATCAGCAGCACTTGCAGGCGCTGGTCGTCGGTGATCGACAGCACTGAGCTGCGGATCACTTCGAACTGGCCGCTCTTGACCGTGAGTTTGTAGAGGAACACCGCGGCAACGATGATCCAGGCAATTGGCCACAGGCCGTAGAGGAAGCCGTAACCGGCAGCGGCGAAGGCCATGTCGACAGGCATCTGGAAGGCGAAGATCGCCACCAGGATCGACAAGGCCAAGGTAATGGAACCGGCGACGTGGCCTTTGAGGCGGAACACCGCCAGGGCCAGGAAGAAGAAGACGATTGGGATGACTGCCGCCAGTGCGGACAAGCCAAGACTGCCGAGCGGCGTATAGAGTTGTTGCCAGGTTTGCATATGGGGTAACCCCTAATTGTTGTTGGTCAGCACTGGCATTGGAAAATTGGTAATACCAATTTACAATGGCTGGTCGCTAGGTTAAAAAACCTTTTGTAGGTGTGTCAATTTGTCCCGAGGGAAACTTTGGTCGGATACCGATGAGCGGGCGCTTGCGCCGCTTTGAAAAACGCTGGCTGGTGGGTGCCTGCGGCGTGCGGATGCGCGAGAATAGGCGCCCCCGGATCGCTCGGGGTTCGTGGAGAGCATGTGATGGTTTTTAACCAGGTCCGCCAACGGCGCCTGTCCGACGATATCGTCGATCGCTTGGAAGGGATGATTCTTGAGGGCACGCTCACTTCCGGGCAGCGATTGCCTGCCGAGCGTGCCTTGGCCGAGCAGTTCGGGGTTTCCCGCCCATCGCTGCGCGAGGCTATCCAGAAGCTGGTGGCCAAGGGGCTGCTGGTCAGCCGCCAGGGCGGCGGCAACTATGTGGCCGAGGCGCTGGGTTCGACCTTCAGCGACCCGCTGCTGCAACTGCTCGAGCGCAATACCGATGCCCAGCGCGACCTGTTGGAGTTTCGCCACACCCTGGAAGCCTCATGCGCCTACTACGCAGCCCAGCGTGCAACCGAGCCGGATCGCCAGCGCCTGAAGGCGGCCTTCGATGCCTTGCAGGACTGCTACGCGCGCGCCGATGAGGTGAGCCGGGCGGAGGAGGGCGCGGCGGATGCGCGCTTCCACCTGGCGATTGCCGAGGCGAGCCACAATGCGGTGTTGCTGCACACAATTCGCGGGCTGTTCGACCTGCTCAAGCGCAACGTGGTGACCAATATCGGGGGCATGTACCAGCAGCGTACCGAGACCCGCGACATGCTGATAAGCCAGCACCGTGAGTTGTACGAGGCGATTGTCGAGGGGCGTGCGGACGATGCGCGGGAGGTGTCGAGCCGGCACATTCTGTATGTGCAGGAGGTGCTGCAAGAGGCGCAGCAGCAGGCGCAGCGGGTGGCGCGGGCGGAGCGACGTAGCGGGCGTTAGTAGGGCCGTGTAGGAGCGGGCTTGCCCGCGAACACCGGCTCAGCCGGTGCCATGCACCGCGCTGCCTTCTTCGCGGGCAAGCCCGCTCCTACAGGAGATGTACTGAACCTGAAACGGAACTAGTCTTCCTTGCCCTTGTTACGCACCGCGCGCTGGATCTCGCGGTTGGAGTCGCGCTCGCGCTGGGTGTCGCGCTTGTCGAACTCTTTCTTACCTTTACCAAGCGCGATTTCGCACTTGATCAGGTGCTTGCTCCAGTACAGCGCCAAGGCCACGCAGGTGTAGCCCTTCTGCGCCACGGCCGCTTCCACGCGCTCGAGCTCGCGCTTGTTCAGCAGCAGCTTGCGGGTGCGGGTGGGGTCGGCGATGACGTGGGTGCTGGCGGCGGTCAGCGGGGTGATGTGGCTGCCGAACAGCCAGGCTTCGCCATCCTTGAGCAGCACGTAGCTGTCGGTCAGGTGCGCCTTGCCAGCCCGCAGGCTCTTTACTTCCCAACCGGACAGGACCAGCCCGGCCTCGAACTTGTGTTCGATGAAGTAATCGTGTCGCGCCTTCTTGTTTTGCGCGATGGTCCCGGTCGGATGTTTCTTTTGTTTAGCCATAGGGGCGGCATTATAGGGAGTCGCCGCGTCCTCGGCTATGGGGTTTCGGTGTGCTTGAGCCTGTAGGATGAATCCCGGACAATGCAGGCCTTGTTCCGTTGCACGGAACGGTTCCGAAGCGCTGTGAAGTGCTGCCGCCCAGTTTGGAAGTGACGCCTGGATGACTACCCATATTCAACGCTCCGCCCTGCTGCCATACCCCGCCCAGGCGCTTTACGACCTGGTCAACGATGTGGCCAGTTACCCGCAGTTCCTGCCCTGGTGCTCGGCCTCGACGGTGCTCGAAGCCAGCGACACGCACATGCGGGCACGGCTGGAAGTGGCCAAGGGGGGCATGAGCCAGCAGTTCGTCACGCGCAATGTGCTGGTGCCGGGGCAGTCGATCGAGATGAACCTGGAGGAGGGGCCTTTTACCCAGTTGCATGGTGTCTGGGTGTTCAAGCCGCTGGGTGAGAAGGCCTGCAAGATCAGCCTGGATCTTTCCTTCGATTACGCCGGACCTATCGTGCGGGCGACCCTTGGGCCATTGTTCAATCAGGCGGCCAATACCCTGGTCGACGCGTTCTGTCAGCGGGCCAAGCAACTCAATGGCTGAGGCGCTTCTTATATAGCCGCCGGCAGCGGCCCCGTTTTTAAGAAGACCAACAAAAAGCCCGGACCATGGTCCGGGCTTTTTTGTTACCGCCGCTATTACTGCGGGGCGGTTTCCAGCGGTGCCGGGGTCGGCACTGGCGTGGTCTCGATGGTGTCGATTTCGCGTTGGATCGACTCTTCCAGCGAGCCTGGCTTGGCCGGTGTTTCTGGCTGTTGCGGCTGGCTTGGCTGGTTGGCTGGGCTGACGGTGGTGTCGCCGCTGCCGCCGAGGATTTCCTGGTCGCGGCTCACGCCCGGCATGAAGTCGCCAGACAGGCTGACCAGTTGGTCGCTTTCATTGAAGAAGATGCTCATGCGCTCTTGCTGGCGTTTGCCGCCGCCAGGCTGCAGGCTGTAGAGGTAGTCCCAACGGTTGGTGTTGAAAGTGTCCTGCAGCAGCGGGTTACCCATGATAAACCTTACTTGCCGTCGGGTCATTCCGGGGCGCAATTGGTCTATCATGTCCTGCGTGACGACATTGCCCTGCTGGATGTCGATTTTGTAAACCCCGGGAAACGAGCAACCGGCGAGTGCGAGCAGTCCCACGAGGGTGAGGCTGGTTAGCAAGAGCTTGGTGTTTTGCATCGGTGGGCGACTTCCACTATCTTGGCTGGACAACGTAAACCCCGATCATACCCGTATTAAGAGAAGCTGCGAAGCAGCATCGGCGAGAAAGCTGACCATGGTTGAAAATAGCGAATTGCGCAAAGCCGGTCTCAAGGTAACCCTGCCTCGAGTCAAGATCCTACAGATGCTCGATTCCACCGAGCAGCGTCACATGAGCGCCGAGGATGTCTACAAGGCACTGATGGAGGCTGGCGAGGACGTCGGCCTGGCGACCGTCTACCGTGTACTGACCCAGTTCGAAGCCGCGGGTCTGGTGGTTCGCCACAACTTCGACGGCGGTCATGCGGTATTCGAACTGGCGGACGGTGGCCACCACGACCATATGGTCAACGTGGAAACCAGCGAAGTCATCGAATTCATGGATGCGGAAATCGAGCGTCGTCAGAAAGAGATCGTGGCCGAGCATGGCTACGAGCTGGTGGACCACAACTTGGTCCTGTACGTACGCAAGAAAAAGTAACGATTTCGATCGTTGAAACGACAAAGGCGACCTTCGGGTCGCCTTTGTGCTTTCTGGGGAAGTGGTTCAGGCCTTGCCGGTGACTACCATTTTGCGGGCATGGGCCAGGGATTCCTTGGTCAGGTCGATCCCGCCGAGCATCCGCGCCACTTCCTCCACCCGCTCACGCTTGCCCAGGTTGGCCACGGCGGTGTGGGTGGTGTCGCTGTTGCGCACCTTGTGCACGAACAGGTGATGGTGCCCTTGCGCTGCTACTTGCGGCAGGTGGGTGACGGTCAGAACCTGGCCGCGCTCGCCCAGGCGGCGCAGCAACTGGCCGACGATTTCCGCCGTAGGACCACCGATGCCCACATCCACTTCGTCGAACACCAGCGTCGGGATGCGCGAGGTTTGCGCGGTAATGACCTGGATGGCCAGGCTGATACGCGACAGTTCGCCCCCGGAGGCGACCTTGGCCAACCCCTTCAGTGGCTGCCCGGGGTTGGCGCTGACCAGCAGCTCGACCTGTTCCAGTCCATGGGGCGACAGCTCGCTGCCCTCGGTAGGTGACAACTCGATGCAGAAGCGCCCGCCCGGCATCCCCAGGCGCTGGATCTCCTGCTCCACGGCAACCGCCAGTTGAGCCGCAGCCTGCTGGCGCAGTGCACTGAGCTCGCTGGCCTTCTCTTTATAGTGCTGCGCGTAGGCGGCCAATTCGTCGCCCAGGCGCTCGATGGACTCGTCGCTGGCGTTGAGCCCTTCGAGTTCTTCCATCAGCCGCTGTTGCAGGAAAGGCAGTTCGGTAGGGTGTACCCGGTGCTTGCGCGCCAGGGTATAGATGGTGTCCAGCCGCTCTTCCAGGTCTTGCAGGCGCATGGGGTCGGCGTCGAAGTGATCGAGGAAGCGGTTCAGTTCGCCGACCGCTTCTTCTACCTGGATCTGCGCGCTGGCGATCATATTGACTGCCTCGCCCAGGGCCTTGGGCGCGTTGTGTACGGCGGTAAGGCGGTTGAGGCTGGCCGTCAGGGCGCTGAGCACGTTGCCCGAGTCGCTTTCGCTGCACTGGTCGATGACCTGGCGACAGATGCCGAACAGTGCTTCGGCGTTGGTCAGGTTCTTGTGCTCTTGCTCAAGCTGCTCCAGCTCGTTCTCGCCAAGGCCGAGGTTGTCCAGCTCTTCCAGCTGGTAGCTGAGCAACTGGTGGCGGGCGCGTTGCTCGTCGCCGGAGTTGGACAGACGCTCCAGTTCCTGGCGGGTCTGACGCCAGCGCTGGGCAGCAAGCTGTACCTGGCGAGAAAGGTCGATGGCGCCAGCGTACTCGTCGACCAGGCGGCGGTGAGTATCGGTTTTAAGCAGTGACTGGTGTTCATGCTGGCTGTGGATGTCGATCAACAGCTCGCCGAGCGCCTTCAGGTCGCCCAGCGTGCAGGGCGTGCCATTGATATAGCCGCGGCTGCGCCCTTCGGCGGTGATCACCCGGCGCAGGATGCACGGCCCGTCGCTTTCCAGGTCGCGCTCGGCCAGCCAGGTGCGGGCCTCGGGGATGTCCACCAGGTCGAAGGTGGCGAGCAGGTCGGCCTTGTCTGCGCCGGGGCGCACCACGCCACTGTCGGCGCGATCACCCAGGGCCAAGCCAAGGGCGTCGAGCATGATCGACTTGCCGGCACCGGTTTCGCCGGTAATGACGGTCATGCCGCGCGCGAGCTCGAGGTCGAGGTGTTCGACGATGGCGTAATTGTGAATGGACAGGTGCACCAGCATGAGCGCCGCTCCCGAGGGGTGATGTCTGGTTATTTATACAGTAGTTTTTTCCAGTCTGCCAAGCCCGTCTGGCGGTCGGCGAAAACGCTTTTGGCCCTTGAAGCTGGTTTTTCCGACCCCATATAACCGGGCAGACAAGGCGGGCTCGGCCCGTACACCAAAAATTGCGAAGGAGAACCCCGATGGCTGACGAACAGCTGGATGAAAAAAACCTTAACGCCGAAGAAGCCGGTTCCGACGATCTCGGTGCCCGCGTCCAGGTGCTCGAGGAGCAGCTGGCCGCCGCCAAGGACCAGTCCCTGCGTACCGCCGCCGACCTGCAGAACATCCGCCGCCGCGCCGAGCAGGATGTCGAGAAGGCCCACAAGTTCGCCCTGGAGAAGTTCGCCGGTGACCTGCTGCCGGTGATCGACAGCCTGGAGCTGGCCCTGGCGCACTCCAGTGCCGAGGACGAGAACGTCAAGAAGATCCGCGAAGGTGTCGAGCTGACCCTGAAGATGTTCCAGGACACCCTCAAGCGCTACAACCTCGAAGCCATCGACCCGCACGGCCAGCCGTTCAACCCTGAGCATCACCAGGCGATGGCCATGCAGGAAAACGCCGAGGTCGAGCCGAACAGCGTGCTGAACGTGTTCCAGAAGGGCTACCTGCTCAATGGCCGCCTGCTGCGCCCCGCCATGGTGGTGGTCAGCCGCGCGCCGGCAGCGCCGCAACCTTCGATCGATGAAAAGGCTTGAAATCCTTCCGGGCATCCCCATCTAGGTGTCAAGCATTCAAGTATTGCCGCAGATGGCCAACGTAGCCGCTGCAACCAAATTCAAGTTTCGGGAGAGTTAACATGGGCAAAATCATCGGTATCGACCTGGGGACCACCAACTCCTGCGTCTCCATCCTGGAAAACGGTAACGTCAAGGTCATCGAGAACGCCGAAGGCGCGCGTACCACCCCTTCGATCGTGGCCTACGCCAACGATGGCGAAATCCTGGTTGGCCAGTCGGCCAAGCGCCAGGCCGTCACCAACCCGCACAACACCCTGTTCGCCGTGAAGCGCCTGATCGGTCGTCGCTTCGAAGAAGACGTCGTGCAGAAAGACATCAAGCTGGTGCCTTACAAGATCGTCAAGGCCAGCAACGGTGACGCCTGGGTCCAAGCCAGCGGCAAGGACATGGCACCGCCACAGATCAGCGCCGAAGTGCTGAAGAAAATGAAGAAGACCGCCGAAGACTACCTCGGCGAGCCTGTCACCGAGGCGGTCATCACCGTTCCGGCCTACTTCAACGACAGCCAGCGCCAGGCCACCAAGGATGCCGGTCGCATCGCCGGTCTGGACGTCAAGCGCATCATCAACGAGCCGACCGCCGCTGCACTGGCCTACGGCATGGACAAGGCCAAGGGCGACCACACCGTCATCGTTTATGACCTGGGTGGCGGTACCTTCGACGTTTCGGTCATCGAAATCGCCGAAGTCGACGGTGAGCACCAGTTCGAAGTACTGGCCACCAACGGCGACACCTTCCTGGGTGGCGAAGACTTCAGGCACGCCTGCGCTTCGGGGGGCAGGTCGCTGGGTGGGTTGGCGAAGCTGATCTTGCGGTCATGCAGGCCCCAGTTGTC
>NZ_JBNNVR010000089.1:0-21945 GCF_050280645.1 Pseudomonas sp. NPDC089554 | reverse complement strand
GCAGTGAAACGATGCATCGCCGATGGTAGTGTGGGGTTTCCCCATGTGAGAGTAGGTCATCGTCAAGATTCATTTCGCAAAACCCCTATCTGCGCAAGCAGGTAGGGATTTTGTCTTTTCCAGCCCCGAAGATTCAAGTCACTGACGTGCCAACTCGACCAGGTGCGCTGCCGCCTCCTCGCTCTTGAGCACCAGCACATCGTTCTCCAGTGCGTCGAGAACCACCTCCGAGGTATTGCCAATCAAGGCGCCGGAAATGCCCGTGCGTGCCACGGTACCAATGATGGTAACCGCCGCACCGTACTGCTTCTCGGTATAGGGGATCAGCACGTCCGCCGGCCCTTCGGCGATATGCAGGCGCTCATCGGCAATGTCGAACTCTGCCTGGAAGGCCTTGCACGCTTCGCGATAACGCTGCTCGATGGTTGAGCTCAATTGGTAGGTCGGGTCGCTGGCAGACAGCATGGGGGAGGGGTGGGCACTGATCACGTGCAGCTCGCCCTTGGCCAGGCTGGCAATGGCGTAACCGTGGTCGATGATGCTGGTATGCAGGCGCCGGTGATCCTCATCCTGGTTGCCGACATCCACCGCCGCCAGGATCACGCCACCGGTCCAGGGCTGCTCGCTTTTGACCATCAGCACGGCACAAGGGCAGGAGCGCAGCAGTTTCCAGTCGCTTGGGGTGAGCAACGCCCGGCGCAGGGGGCTGTCAGGGCGATGCTCCTTGATCACTAGTTCACAGCCCTCGGCCTGCTGCACCTTGATGATCGACTCGTGCAAGCTGTCGTGCCAGGCCTGTTCATGGGTGACATTGTCATACCCGTCGTCATGCAACTGGCTGCCCAGCAAGCTGAGCAATGCGCCGTGGTCGTGCTTCTTGTCGCACATCAACAGGTGCAGGCGCGCGCCGGTTACCCCGGCGATCAATTTCGCCCGCGTCAGGGCGCGGCTGTGGGCGTGTTCGGGGTCGAGCACGACGAGGATGCTGCGAACGGCTTGCATGGGCATGAACTCCCTGGGAAATGGCGACCAATGCCTGACTATAGTCGGCGTCGTGCTCGATGCCGTTTGACGTGCATCAAGCATAGTCACTGGTGATCGGCACCGCCGCCGGTATAATCGGCGATCCTGCCGTTGCCCTGTGTAGCCTAGAGTTATGTCCCTGATTCCCGAAGTCGACGCCTTCCTCGGCTGTCGCACCCCTGACGCCTGGATCGAAGCGGCACTCGCCGACCAGGAAACCCTGCTGATCGATCACAAGAATTGTGAGTTCAAGGCTGCCAGCACCGCACTCAGCCTGATCGCCAAGTACAACACCCATCTCGACCTGATCAACATGATGTCGCGCCTGGCCCGGGAAGAACTGGTGCACCACGAGCAAGTGCTGCGCCTGATGAAGCGTCGTGGCGTGCCGCTGCGGCCGGTTTCCGCAGGGCGCTATGCCTCGGGCCTGCGGCGAGTGGTACGTGCCCATGAGCCAGTCAAACTGGTCGATACCTTGGTGGTCGGGGCGTTCATCGAGGCACGCAGTTGCGAACGCTTCGCCGCGTTGGTCCCGCACTTGGACGAGGAACTCGGCGCTTTCTATCACGGCCTGCTCAACAGTGAAGCGCGGCACTTTCAGGGTTACCTGAAGCTGGCCCACCAGTACGGTGACGAGGCCGATATCGCCCGGGTGGTAGAGAAAGTGCGCGAGGTGGAGGCAGAGCTTATCTGCTCACCGGATATGGAAATGCGTTTCCACAGTGGGATCCCGATGGCCCAGGCGGCCTGAGCCATCGAGTACCGCAGCCCCTTACGGGCGGCGACCCAGCAGAAGGCCCACGACAAGCCCCAGGCCTGCGGACAGCGCCACGGTCTGCCAGGGGTGCCCGCCGATGTATTGCTCTGTCGCCTGCACAACAGGTTGCGCCTTGGCGCCGAGCCTGCCGGTGGCCTGGCGTGCCTGGCGCAGTTTCAGGCCCAACTGGGCGCGCAGGGTGTCGGCTTCTTCGCCGACCAATGACGCGCTGTCCTCCAGGAGTTTTTCCGACTCCTCGATCAAGGCTTGCAGCTCGCTGAATACCTGGTCCTTGATTTGATCGCTGTCGACAAGCGTGGCGGATTTCCTGGCCATGAACACGTCCTCGTAGGTGGATTGACTTGTACAGTGGATGCCAGCGTGCCGTGAAAGTTGCAGCGGCGTACCGAAGGCTTGGCGCTACAGTGTAAGATAGCGATCTTTTTACAGCGGCAGGAATGACCCCCATGAGTTTCAACTTGGCCAACCGAGATTTCGCCGAGCGTGCGCAGATCGAAGGGGAGAAGTCGCGTTTGTTCGAGCTCTGGCAGAACAACCTGGGCAAGGCCAAGGGCGAGGCCGGTCGGCTGATCGCCGAGAAATCGCGACGCAAGGGCAAGTGGGCCGAGTGGGTGCGTGCCGAGCTGGACGCCATGTCGCCCCCCGAGTACGCCAGCATGGTGCGCAGCGAAGTCAACAAGATGATGGCCGCCGCCAACGCCAACCGCTAAAGCCTCCCCCGGCTACCAGCCCGAGGCGCCCGCCTGGGGCAGGTCGAGGGTGCCCTTGTCGGTGAAACGCACCGTCCCAAAGGGCCCGCCCGCCAACTTGCCACGCAGTACATAGGGCAGTCCTTGCAGCGTTTCCAAGCGGCTGAGGCCATAGGCCTGACGCAGGAAGGCAAACGCTGTGATGCTCACCGGCACCACGATCACTTCCTCGTCATAACGCCCAATATGCCCACGCTGGTCGCTGACGCCAGCGGCCAACGGCTGGTCGTTGACCTCCAGGTTCAGGGCGATGCCGTTGAAGTCCACGGCGCTTTCGTTGGGGTTCTGCACGCGGATCTTCACCGCCATGCGCAGCTCCAGTTCCTGGCCGGGCAGCGGCTCGATGCCGATCACGCTGATGTTCAACGGGTCGCGCGGCTGGAACAGGGCGCAGGCATTCAGGCCTGTGGCCAGTAGCAGGATGAAGCACAGGCGCAGGGTGCGGGCGGTCATGGCAGGGCCTTGGTCAGCAAGCGGCCTTTGAGTGTGGCAAATGCGTAGGCGCTTGTCAGTGCTGGCCGGGTGGTACGAACTGCGCCAACAGGTCTTGCACAAAGGCCTGCTGCGCCTCGCTGGGTACTTGGCCACGGTGCTGTGCGAGGGTGAACGGCACCAGGAAATCCAGCGTGGGGTCCAGTGCCCGCAGCAGCCCTTGCATCTGCCAACCCTGAGCGCAATGGCAGGGCAGGTAGCCGATATGCCGCCCCGACAGAATGAAGGTCAGGGCGCTGTCGATCTGCTCGGCCTGCGCCGAGCTGCGGCGGCTCTGGAACGGCTCCCCCTGTTTGAGGAAGCGATAAGGGTGGCGCACCTGGTCGGCTTCCAGCAACTGTTCGGCAGTGATACCCGAGGCCTCGAACAGCGGGTGATGCACGCCGCAATACAAGCGTTGGCGTTCCTCGAACAGCACCTGGTAGTCGAACGCCGCCTGGTTGCCAGAGAAATAGCTGATGGCCAGGTCCAGGCGCTGCTCCAGCAGCAGGCGCTCCAGCTCTGCCGGTGGCGCGCAGGTCAGCTCCAGTTGAACTGCTTCCTCACGTTGGCGAAAACGCGCGATGGTTTCTGACAAGCGCAGGGTCACGCTGCTGTCCTGGTTTTCCGCCATGCCGATGCGCACCTTGCCCAGCAGGCGCCCGGCCACCCCGTTGGCCTGCTGACGAAATTGCTCGATCTGCAACAACAGCTCGCGTGCGGCCTTGAGCAGCAACTCGCCTTTCTCGGTAAGGGCAAACCCGCGTTTGCCCCGGCTGCACAAGCGATAACCCAGGCGCGTTTCCAGGCGGGCCATCTGCTGGCTGATGCTGGGTTGGCTCAGCCCCAGTACGCCCTGGGCGGCGCTGAAGCCGCCGGCCTCGACTACAGTGACGAACAGCCGCAGCAGGTGCAGGTCTGGGTCGTGAAGTTGTCCGAGCATCACATTGCTCCTGGTGAATGTCAGCTTTACACAGTTGCCATTTTTGCAATGTAACCCGCCTGGCATGCTCGTGGCATCCACCCATTTGCCGAGGTGCCCGCCATGCGTCGATCGTTGTGCCTGCTCAGCCTGGTCCTGGCCTTGCCCCTGCAAGCCGAGGAAAAAGTCGTCAACCTCTACAGCTGGGCCGACTACATCGCCCCGCAAACCCTCGCACGCTTCGAGAAGGAAACCGGCTACAAGGTGCGCTACGACACCTTCGACACCACCGAGGTGCTGGAGACCAAGCTGCTTACCGGCCGCAGTGGCTATGACGTGGTGGTGCCGTCCTCCACCGTGCTGGCCCGGGCACTCAAGGCCGATGCCTTGCAGCCACTCGACCCGCAAGCGATGCCCGGCTATGCCAACCTCGACAAGGACCTGCTGGCCAAGCTCGCCGAGACCGACCCTGGTAACCGCTACGCAGTGCCCTACACCTGGGGCACCCTGGGCCTGGGGGTGAATGTGGAAGCGGTGCGCCAGCGCCTGGGCGATGTGCCTTTGGACAGCCTCGACCTGCTGTTCAAGCCCGAATACGCCAGCCGCCTAAAGGACTGCGGCATCGCCATGCCCGACTCGCCCCAGGAGGTGATCGGCCTGGCCCTGCACTACCTGGGCAAGGACCCCTACAGCCAACAGAAGGCCGACCTCGACGCGGCTCAGGCGCTGTTGCGGGGGTTACAGCCCTCGATCAGCTACGTCGCCAATGGCCGGCAGATCAACGACCTTGCCAATGGCAGCGTATGCCTGGCCCTGACCTACAACGGCGATGCCGCCATGGCTGCCGACCAGGCCCGCAATGCCGGCAAGCCGTTCGAGCTGATCTACCGCATTCCGCGTGAGGGCACGCTGGTCTGGCAGGACAACCTGGTCATCCCCAAGGGGGCGCCGAACCCCGAAGCCGCCCGGGCCTTCATCGCGTTCATGCTGCGCCCCGAGTCGGTGGCCGAGCTCACCAATACGCTGTTCTTCGCCAACGCCAACCAGGCCGCCACGGCGTTGGTGGACGACAGCGTGCGCAACGACCCGGATATCTACCCTCCGACCGAGGTACGCCAGCGCCTGTACGCCGACCGCAGCATGGCGCTTTCTGACCTGCGCCAGCGCAACCGCCTGTGGACCGCCTTCCGCAGCCGCCAGTGACACCCCTCCCGAACCAGGAGCAACACCGTGGAACAAGCCCTGAACAATGACCAGGCCATGACCCGCGACAGCCTCTACGGCACCGCCGCGGAAAGCACCTACGCCGGCATCACCAGCTTCTCGCGACGCCGCTACAGCCGCGACCTGCGCGGTGTCGATGTGGTCGTCAGCGGCGTGCCGTTCGACACTGCCACCAGCAACCGCCCCGGCGCCCGCTTCGGCCCGCGGGCGATTCGCGCCGCCTCCGTGCAGCAGGCCTGGGCGCGCCATTGGCCCTGGACATTTGACCCGTTCGACCACCTGGCGGTGATCGACTATGGCGATTGCGCCTTCGACAGCGGTACGCCCGAGTCAGTCCCCGACAGCATCGAAGCCCACGCCACGCGTATCCTCGACGCTGGCTGCGCCATGCTCACCCTGGGCGGCGACCATTTCATCAGCTACCCATTGCTCAAGGCCCATGCCCGCCGCCATGGCTCGCTAGCGCTGGTTCACTTCGACGCGCACAGCGACACCTGGCCAGACGAGGAGGGCAAACGCATCGACCACGGCACCATGTTCTGGCACGCCGCCCGCGAAGGCCTGGTGGACCCGGCCAGCTCCGTGCAGATCGGCCTGCGTACCACCAATGACGACAGCCAGGGCTTCGCCATCGTCGATGCCCGCCAGGTGCACCGGCAGGGCACCGAGGCGGTGATCGCAGCGATTCGCCAGCGCGTGGGCGATCGCCCGGTGTACCTGACCTTCGACATCGACTGCCTGGACCCAGCCTACGCCCCCGGCACCGGCACCCCGGTGTGCGGCGGCCTGAGCACGGTGCAGGCGCTGGAGATCCTGGGTGGCTTGCGCGGCATCAACCTGGTGGGCATGGACCTGGTGGAGGTTGCACCGGCCTACGACCACGCCGACATCACCGCCCTGGCCGGTGCGACCCTGGCGATGGAGATGCTGTGCCTGTACGCAGCGCGCCACAAGGTGGACAGGACGGCCTGACGCAGTCGGCAACCCCGTGCAAGGCTTGCCGTAACATCAGGAATCAACTCCATCGGCTTTCGGGCTTTTTCCGCGAACCTGTCGCGCCTTAGGCTATCCAACGCTTGGGCGCGACTTTTCGTACCGGAGATAGCGATGAAACCGATTCTGCCAATCCTGGCCCTCGGCCTGCTGCCTTGCCTGCCCGTGCAGGCGGCACCGCCCCAGCCGTTGCTCGCCGCCAGCAACAACAACCCCTACAACAGCCCCATCCAGCGCGCCAACCCCAATAGCCGCCAGGGCAGTGTTCCGGCCACGCCGCCGGTACGCGGCCCCTCGACGCAGCCGAACCCACGCCCACCCACCCTGGAAAACCGTGGTATCGGCAATGGTGAGAACCTGCGCCGCCAGCAGCAAACACCGAACCTGGAACCCACCCGCCCACCGCGCGATTCGCAACGCGCGCCCTGAGCCCTTTGGAAGGAAGCCCGCATGACCTCACCTACCTGGTTGACCACCCTGGCCGCTGCCGCGCTATTCCCGTTGTTGGCACAGGCCGCGCAAGAGCAGCAACTGCCCAGCGAAGAAGGCCAATTGACCGTCAGCACCCTCGCCGATGGCCTGCGCAACCCGTGGGCCTTGGCGTTCCTGCCAGGAGGCAAGGACATGCTGGTGACCGAGCGTTCGGGCAACCTGCGGGTGGTGACTGCCGACGGAAAGGTCGGGCCGCCGCTGTCGGGCGTGCCCAAGGTATGGGCCAAGGGCCAGGGCGGTTTGCTGGATGTCGTGTTGTCGCCGGAGTTCGCCAAGGACCGCACCGTCTACCTGTCGTTCGCCGAGGAAGGCAACGATGGCAAGGCCGGCACGGCGGTCGGTCGCGGGCAGTTGTCCCAGGACATGGCGCGGCTTGAGAACTTCAACGTGATCTTCCGCCAGATGCCGAAACTGTCTGATGGCAACCACTTCGGCTCGCGGCTGGTGTTCGACCGCGATGGCTTCCTGTTCATCGCCCTGGGTGAGAACAACCAGCGGCCGACCTCGCAGGACCTGGACAAGCTGCAAGGCAAGATCGTACGCATCCTGCCCGACGGTGAAGTGCCCAAGGACAACCCGTTCGTAGGGCGCGACAACGTGCGTCCGGAAATCTGGTCGTTCGGCCATCGCAACCAGCAGGGCGCGGCGCTCAACCCTTGGACCGGCAAGCTGTGGACCCACGAGCACGGGCCGCGTGGCGGGGACGAGATCAACATTCCAGAGCCTGGCAAGAACTATGGCTGGCCGATCGCGACCCACGGCATCAACTATTCGCTGCTGCCAATCCCCGAAGCCAAGGGCAAGCATGTCGATGGCATGGTCGATCCGCACCATGTCTGGGAAAAATCTCCAGCCATCAGCGGCATGGCCTTCTACGACAGCCCGACGTTCAAGGCCTGGGACCACAACCTGTTTATCGGCGCGCTGTCCAGCCAAGAGCTGATCCGCCTGCAGCTCGATGGCGACAAGATCGTCCACGAAGAGCGCCTGCTGGGCGACCTCGGTGCGCGCATTCGTGATGTGCGGGTAGGCCCGGATGGCTACCTGTACGTGTTGACCGATGCCACGGACGGGGCGCTGCTGAAGGTGGGCTTGAGCGAGGGCTAAAGCGGTTAGCTGCGCGCAGAGGGCCATGGTGTACGATGGCCTTTTGGCCCAGACCTTCAGCCATGTCCCTCGACCCCCAGACGCTGTACCGCCAAGCACTGGAGCAGCACGGTTTCGCTCCAGACCCCGCGCAAGCCCAGGCCACCGCTGCATTGCAGGCCTGCTTCGAAGCCTTGCAAGCAGGCCAACCGGGCCAGGGGGTATACCTCTGGGGCCCGGTAGGTCGGGGCAAGACCTGGCTGATGGACCAATTCCACCGTTGCCTTGGCGTACCTGCCAGGCGCCAGCATTTTCACCACTTCATGGCCTGGGTCCACCAGCGCCTGTTCCGGCTGAACGGCACCGCCGACCCGCTCCAGGCCCTGGCCCGCGAGCTGGCGGGGCAGATCCGCGTGCTGTGTTTCGACGAGCTGTTCGTCAACGATATCGGCGATGCGATCATCCTCGGGAGGCTGTTCCAAGTGCTGTTCGACCAGGGCGTGGTGATCGTCGCTACGTCCAACCAACCCCCCAGCCAGCTGTACCACGACGGCTTCAACCGCGACCGCTTCCTTCCGGCCATTGCCGCCATCGAGCGGCACATGCGAGTGATATCGGTGGCGGGTGAGCAGGATCATCGTCTTCACCCGGGGGCCGGACGACAGCGCTACTGGGTAGCCGAGCCTGGGCAACCCTGCGCGCTCGTGCCGGTTTTCCAAGCGCTGAGCCCGGATGAGCCGGGCAGTGACGAGCCATTGCAGCTGGGCTCGCGCCAGGTTCAGGTGGTGCGGCGCAGTGCGCAGGTAATCTGGTGCCGGTTCGCTGACCTGTGCGAGCAACCGCTGGCCGCTGCCGAGTTCATGGCCTTGTGCGATCGCTTCCCGGCGATACTGGTCAGTGGCGTGCCTGCCCTGGGCGGCACGCAGCAGGCCGGGCGCATTGCCCGGGGCACCGAAGACGGCGCCACGCGTGTCGAGGCGGGCGACCGCGAGCTGCCGACGCTGTCGCCCAAGGATGACAGCGCGCGACGTTTCATCGCCCTGGTCGACGAATGCTACGACCGGCGGGTGCCGTTGTACCTGGAAGCCGAGGTCGCGCTCGAAGCGCTCTACACTCAAGGGTATCTGGCGTTCCCGTTCCGGCGGACCCTGAGCCGGCTGCGGGAGATGCAACTTCAACGTTTCGCTTGAAGGAGCCGACCATGGAGCCGTTGTCGCATCATCTGCTGACCCAGGCCTACAACAATGGCTGGGCCAATCACCGCGTGTACAAGGCCTGCCTGCAACTGACCCAGGATGAGTTCGTCGCACCCCGTTGCAGCTTCTTCCCGTCGATCAAGGCCACCCTCAATCACCTGCTGACGGTGGACTGGTTCTACCTGCACGCCCTGGAGTGCGAGCAGCGAGGCGAGGCGCCGGACCCGGACGGCGAGCGCTTCTTCCAGCCCGAGCAACCCTTCGCCACTTGCGCCGATTTACAGGCCCAGCAGGCCCAGGCCGACCAGCGACTGATCGCCTACTGCCGGCAACTGCGCGACGACCAGCTGGCGCGCTACGTGAGTATCGTGCGGCCCGAGCGGCTGCAGCGTGAACAACGCCTGCGCTTGCTGGCGCATCTGTTCGAGCACCAGGTGCACCACCGTGGCCAGGTGCATGCGATGCTCGGCGACACGTCGGTGCGCCCGCCGCAGCTGGATGAGTTTTTCTGTGAGGAGGAGGCCCAGCTGCGGGCGGATGATTTCGCCGAGCTGGGCTGGAGCGAGGAGCAGGTATGGGGGCGGGCGTAGGAGCAGCCTTGAGGACCTAGCGCGCCATCCAGTCGACCAAAGCCTTGTGGAAGCGCTCGGGCTCCTCGATTTGTGGGGCGTGCCCCAGGCCTTCGAAGGTCACCAGCTCACCCTTGGGAATCATCTTGGTCGCCTGTGGCCCCAGCTCCTTGTACTTGCCCATGCGCGCCTTGACCTCGGGCGAGGCGATGTCGCTGCCGATCGCGGTGGTGTCCAGGTCGCCGATCAGCAGCAGCGTCGGCATCTTCAGGTCCTTGAATTCGTAGACCACCGGCTGGGTGAAGATCATGTCGTAGATCAGTGCCGAGTTCCACGCCACCACCTCGTGTCCCGGGCCTTTGTTCAAGCCCACCAGCATCTCTACCCAGCGCTCGTACTCAGGCTTCCAGCGCCCGGCGTAGTAGGTGTTGCGCTCATAGTTGCGCACGCCTTCGGCATCGAGCTTGAGCTCGCGCTGATACCACTGGTCGACGCTGCGGTAGGGCACGCCCATGGCTTTCCAGTCTTCCAGGCCGATGGGGTTGACCATCGCCAGGCGTTCGACCTGCTGCGGGTACATCAGCGCGTAGCGGGTGGCGAGCATGCCGCCGGTGGAGTGGCCCAGCACGTTGGCCTGCTTCACGCCCAGGTGCTCGAGCAGGGCATGGGTGTTGTGCGCCAGCTGCTGGAAGCTGTACTGGTAATACGCGGGTTTGCTGGAGGTGCAGAAACCGACCTGGTCCGGGGCGATGACCCGGTAGCCGGCCTGGCTCAGGGCATCGATGGTGGTCTCCCAGGTGGCGGCGCAGAAATTCTTGCCGTGCATCAGCACCACGCTACGACCGTTGGCCTTGCCTTTGGCGGGTACGTCCATGTAGCCCATTTGCAGGGCCTGGCCCTGGGATTGGAAATCGAAGTGCTTGAGCGGGTGCGGGTAGTCGAAGCCTTCGAGCTGTTTGCCATAAGTGGGCGCTTCGGCAGCGATGGCCGAGCCGCCGACGAGGCAGGCGAGGGCCAGGGCGGTGGTACGCAGCATTGGGGTACTCCGTGTAGGTCCATGTAGGAATTGGCGACTGTAGCAGTCAGTGGACCGTACGGATGCTGAAAGGTGTTACTCGGTGTGAGAGCGCTGCAAGGGCTCTACCTCGGGGCGCCGTAGCGCCCCAAGGTGGGGCGTCAGTAGCGTGCCACCACTTCGTCCTGGCCTTCGTGGGTGAGGCCGATGACCTCGTAGGCATCCTTGCGGTCGCCCATTTCCATGCCGGGTGAGCCGATGGGCATGCCCGGTACCGCGATGCCCTTGAGGTCGCTGCGCTTGGCCAGCAGGCGCACTTGCTCGGCAGGTACGTGGCCTTCGACGAACTTGCCGCCGATCACGCCGGTGTGGCACGAGGCCAGGCGCGGGGCCACGCCCAGGCGCTCCTTCACTGCGCTCATGTTCGGCTCGACGTGGTCGTTGACGGTGAAGCCGTTGTCGCGCAGGTGGCTGATCCACTGTTTGCAGCAGCCGCAGTTGGGGTCGCGGTAGACATCGATGATATCGCTCGCCTGGGCGAGGCCTGTGAAGGCCAGCAGGCCCAGGGCGATCAGGTGTTTGCGTAGCATGTTGATTCCTCTAGAAACGCAGGCGGATACCGGCGACCACGCGGGTCTGGCCAAGGTCTTCATCCTCGTCGCGCGCCTGCTCGGCACGTCGGCCATGCAGCCGGTTGAAGCTGACGCCGATATAGGGCGCGAAGCTCCGGGTAATTTCATAGCGCAGGCGTAGCCCGGCTTCGCTGTCGGCCAACCCTGCACCTTGTTCGCGGCCCGCATCGTTGCGCCCGAAGACGTTGGCTTCAACGGTGGGCTCGAGTATCCAGCGATTGGTCAGCAGGATAGCGTAACTGGCCTCCAGGCGCAGCGCCGTCTGTTGACGCTCGCCTATATAGGTCGTGGCCTCCAGCTCCAGGCCGTAGAGCGGCATGCCCTGGATGCCGAAGGCGGCCCAGGTTTGCCCGCTGGCGGGTTTGAAGTCCTGGCGCAGACCCGCGACCAGCTCCCACCAGGGGTTTATGGCGTGGCCCCACAGTGCCTGCAACTCGGCCTTGTGGGTCTTGCCCTGCTCGCGCTCGCCTTCGCTGCGCAGCCACAAACGGTCGATGTCGCCGCCGACCCAGGCGTTGGCGTTCCAGTTCAGCGCACTGCTGCCCTCGAAGTGCTGGGATTCCAGCTGGTCGATCACCACCGCCCAGTTGAGCGCCTGGTCGTGTACCTGGTGGCCGGGCAGGGGTGGTAAGGCGGCGCGGCGGTCGGCGTCGGTGATCGCCGGCAGTGGAGTGCGCGGTTGGCTTGCCGCATCGTTCGCAGCGTGGGCTGTTTCGCTGGCCAACGACACCAGCAAGGTTGCACTGGCCAGTACCCAGTGATGATCGCGCTTATTCATCGACCCGTACCTCGCGGAACATGCCGGTCTCCATGTGGTAGAGCAGGTGGCAGTGGTAGGCCCAGCGGCCCAGGGCATCGGCGCTGACGCGATAGCTGCGGCGGCTGCCGGGCGGCATGTCGACTGTGTGCTTGCGCACCATGAAGCGCCCTTGCTCGTCTTCCAGGTCACTCCACAGGCCATGCAGGTGGATGGGATGGGTCATCATGGTGTCGTTGACCAGTGTGATGCGTACCCGCTCGCCGTAGGTCAGGCGCAGGGGCTGGGCGTCGCTGAACTTGACGCCGTCGAACGACCAGGCGAAGCGCTCCATGTGCCCGGTCAGGTGCAGTTCGATATCCCGCGTCGGCTCGCGGCCATCCGGGTCCTCGAAGCGGCTGCGCAGGTCGGCATAAGTCAGCACGCGGCGGCCATTGTTGCGAAGGCCGATGCCGGGGTCGGCGAGGTTGGGGCGTGGTGCCATGGCCTGCATGTCCACCAGTGGGTTGTTGGCTTCCGTATCAGGGTGGGCTTGCATCGAAGGCATGCTGGCGTGGCTCATGCCCTGCATGGCCGCGTGGTTCATGCTGCCGTGATCCATGCCGGCCATTGTCGACAGGCTGCCATGGCCCATGTCGTCCATGCTCAGCTGGGGGCGTGGGTCGGGCGTCGGTACCGGAGCCTGCAAGCCGGGCGCCTGGGCCAGAGTGCCACGGGCGTAGCCACTGCGGTCCATGCTCTGAGCGAACAGGGTGTAGGCCGGTTGGTCGCCCACCGTCACCAGCACATCGAAGGTTTCGGCCACGGCGATACGTAGCTCATCTACCGTCACCGGCACCACCGGCAGGCCATCGGCGGCGATCACGGTCAGTTTCAGGCCCGGAATGCGGAAGTCGAAGTAGGTCATCGCCGAGGCGTTGATCAAGCGCAAGCGCACGGTCTCGCCGAGGCGGAACAGGCAAGTGAAGTTGCCGTCCGGTGGCTGGCCGTTGAGCAGGTAGGTGTAGGTGGCGGCGCTGATATCGGCGAGGTCGGTGGGGGTCATGCGCATCTGCGCCCAGGCCAGGCGATCGTCGAGGGTGTTGCTCCAGCCCTTGTCGGCAACATCGGCGATGAAGTCGCCAAGGGTGCGCTTGTGCAGGTTGAAGGCATCGGACTGCTTCTTCAGGGTCGCCAGCAGTGCCTGCGGCGCCTGGTCGCTCCAGTCGCTGAACAGCAGCACGTGGTCGCGCTGGTAGGTGTGCGGCTCGGGCTCGCGCGGCTCGATGACGATCGCCCCGTATACCCCGGCTTGCTCCTGCAGGCCGGAGTGGCTGTGGTACCAGTAGGTGCCGCTCTGGCGCAGGGTGAAGTGGTAGAGGTAGTCGCCGCCTGGGGCGATGCCGGCGAAGCTCAGGCCGGGCACGCCATCCATGTTGGCGGGCAGGATGATGCCGTGCCAGTGGATCGAGGTGGGCTCATCCAGGCGGTTGCGTACGCGCAAGGTCACGCTGTCGCCTTCGCGCCAGCGCAGCACTGGGCCGGGCAGGCTGCCATTGACGGTTAGCGCGGTGCGCGGGCGGCCAGTGATGTTGACGGGCGTCTGGCCAACGTACAGTTCGAAGTCCTGGCCTTGCAGGACCTGGCCGGGGCGGTGGCCCTCGCTGGCGCTGGCCAATGGGCGCCACAGGCCGAGCCCGGCCAGCGCGCTGGCGGCGCCCAGGCCCTTGACGAAGCTGCGGCGAGAGGGGGATGGGAACATGAAAAGGCCTCTGCATGCCGGCCCTGGGGTGGGGCCGGTTCTGCCAGCGATGTTCCATTTATTCGCCTGTCAGCCACCTGAGGCGAAGATTACAGATGCGTCAGGTCGCGCATCAGCAGGCCGAACTCCAGGTTCACCTGCTCCGGAATCGGCAGGTAGGCCGTGTGCCCATCCCCCGGTGCCACCTCGATGTCGTGCAACTGCCGGTCGCACAGGCGGTTCAGGTCGAAGTGGTAGTTGCCCCGTGGCGTCATCAGCTCCAGATGGTCGCCGATCGCGAAACGGTTCTTCACCTTGACCTCAGCCAGGCCCTCGACACGCACGCCGGTCAGCTCGCCAACGAACTGCTGGCGCTCGGACAGCGAATTGCCGCGCTGGTAGTTCTGGTATTCGTCATGCACGTGGCGGCGCAGGAAGCCCTCGGTGTAGCCGCGCTGGGCGAGGGACTCAAGGTTACCCATCAGGTTGCGGTCGAAGGGCCGCCCGGCCGCGGCATCGTCGATGGCCTGGCGGTAGGACTGCACGGCGCGGGCGCAATAGAAGTGCGACTTGGTGCGCCCTTCGATCTTCAGCGAATGCACGCCCATGGCGCTCAGCCGCTCGACATGCTGGATGGCGCGCAGGTCCTTGGCATTCATGATGTAGGTGCCGTGCTCGTCCTCGAAGGCTGGCAGGTCTTCGTCCGGGCGGCTGGCTTCCTGGAGCAGGAACAGCTGCTCGGTGGGGGCGCCGAGGCCCAGGGTGGGGTCCACTTCGCGCACGATATCGCCCGTGGCGTCCTGGGTGGCGGGGGTGGCCTGGTACTTCCAGCGGCAGGCATTGGTGCAACTGCCCTGGTTGGCATCGCGCTTGTTGAGGTAGCCCGACAACAGGCAACGCCCGGAATAGGCCATGCACAGGGCGCCGTGGACGAACACCTCGAGCTCCATGTCGGGCACCTGCTGGCGGATTTCCTCGATTTCCTCCAGCGACAGCTCACGGGACAGGATCACCCGGCTCAGCCCCAACCCTTGCCAGAATGCAACGCTGGCCCAGTTGACCGTATTGGCTTGCACCGACAGGTGGATGGGCATCTGCGGGAAGTGCTGGCGCACCAGCATGATCAGGCCGGGGTCGGACATGATCAGCGCATCCGGGCCCATCTCTACCACCGGGGCCAGGTCCTTGAGGAAGGTCTTCAGCTTGGCGTTGTGCGGCGCGATGTTGACCACCACGTAGAAACGCTTGCCCAAGGCATGGGCCTGCTGGATGCCCAGGGCCAGGTTGGCGTGGTCGAATTCGTTGTTGCGCACCCGCAGGCTGTAGCGAGGCTGGCCGGCGTAGACCGCGTCGGCGCCGTAGGCGAAGGCGTAGCGCAGGGTCTTGAGGCTGCCGGCGGGGGCCAGCAGTTCGGGCTTGGCGGGGGAGGTCATGGGGGCACCGAGGGCAAAAGCTGCGCATGCTACGGCCAGGGCGTACGCGTGGTGTTGAGCCAGGTCAACGTAGGCGCGGCACTTTTGCCTAGGCGCCGTGCACTAATAGCTTGAGCTCCCGAGGAATTTTCATGAATCAAGACGCATTGCAGAACAAAGCCCTGGCGGTGCTGCTGGCCCTGGTAAGCATCGCCTTCGTATGGATTCTGCTGCCGTACTACGGCGCCATTTTCTGGGCGGTGATCCTCGCCATTCTGTTCGCCCCGATGCAGCGTCGCCTGGTGCTGCGCTTCGACCGTCGACGCAACCTGGCGGCGGGCGTGACACTGGCGACTTGCCTGTTGATCGCGGTGCTGCCGGTGATCGTCATCAGTATCCTGCTGGTGCAGGAGGGCGCCTTGCTCTACCAGCGTATCGAAAGCGGCCAGCTGGACATCGCCGGCTACATCGAGCTGGGCAAGGACATGCTCCCGGCTTTCGCCCAGCGCTGGCTGGACAACCTGGGCATGGGCAACCTCGATGGCCTGCGCGAGAAAATCACCGAGTGGGCGACCCAGGGCAGCCAGTTCCTGGCCACCCAGGCCTTCAGCTTCGGCCAGGGCACGTTCGAGTTCCTGGTGAGCTTCGGCATCATGCTGTACCTGCTTTTCTTCTTCCTGCGTGAGGGCGCGGAGCTGGCGCGCAAGGTGCGCCAGGCGGTGCCGCTGCCAGAGCAGCAGAAGCGCCGCCTGCAACTGAAGTTCAGCCGGGTGGTACGCGCCACGGTCAAGGGCAACCTGCTGGTGGCGATTACCCAGGGCGCGCTGGGCGGGTTGATCTTCTGGGTGCTGGGCATTCCCAGCGTGGTGGTGTGGGCGGTGCTGATGGCGTTCCTGTCGCTGCTTCCCGCCGTGGGGGCAGGTATCGTCTGGGCGCCGGTGGCAGCCTACTTCCTGTTGACCGGGGCGATCTGGCAGGGCGTGGTGCTGACCGCCTTCGGCGTGCTGGTGATAGGCCTGGTGGACAACCTGCTGCGGCCGATCCTGGTGGGCAAGGACACGCGCATGCCCGACTACCTGATCCTGATCTCGACCTTGGGCGGGCTGGCGGTGTTCGGTCTCAACGGGTTCGTGATCGGGCCTTTGATTGCAGCGCTGTTCGTGTCCAGCTGGACGATCTTTACCGAGACCAAGCCGCAGGTGCAGTTACCGTCCTGACATCGGCGGTGGCTTCATCGCGGGGCAAGCCTTAGTGCAAGCTGTAGGAAACCCCGGTATACACCCCGAATCCTTCGCCTGGCGTGGAGCGTGCGATGTCTTGCCCGGCATCGTCGTAGCCGGGTGTCACCGTGGCCGCGTAGCGCTTGTTGGTGAGGTTGCGCAGGTCCAGCCAGGTCTGCCAGTCCTGTTTCGGCGAGTCCCAACCCACGCGCGCGCCGAGCAAGGTGTAGGCGTTGGCGTGGTAGCTGTTGGCGTAGTCGACCTGCACCTTGGAGGCCATCTGCGTGTTGACCCCGGCGTAGAACCCGCTCGGCCAGTCGTAGCGCAGCTCGGCCTGGTAGTAGTGCATGGGAATGCCGGGCAGGCGGTTGTCGTCGAAACGCTCATCGTCGCGGTAGTGGAAGTCGCTGAAGGTATAGGCCTGGCGCAGGCTCAGGCGGCCACTGCCGGGGCGCTCCCACAGGGTGCTGTCCAGCGCGGCCTCGACGCCTTGGTGCACGGTGGCGCTGGCGTTGAATTCCTTGGGCAGGGCGCCCGGTACGATTTCCACCGCCAGTAGCTCGTGGCGAACCTGTGCGTAGTACCAGGCCAGGTCCCAGCGGCCCAAGGCCGAATCGCCGCGGGCACCCAGCTCCAGGGTGGTGGCGGTCTGATTCTGCATTTCGATCGGCTGGGTGGCCTGGGTCGAGCTCCACAGCAGCGACCACGGGTGCGGTGGTTCGACCGAGCGGCTGAGGTTGCCGTAGACTTGCAACGCAGGGCTCAAGTCATAGCGCAGGCCCAGGTGTGGCGCGTAGTCCCAGTCGTGCTGGCTGACCTTGCCGCCGCTGGCAGGGTAGGTGACGTCGCTTTCGCGGCGGGTGTAGATCATCGCCAGGCCCGTGGTCAGCCACAGGTCGGGCACCAGTTCCAGCTCATTGCTGGCGTGCAGCACGTTGTCCGAGCCCTGATAGCTGAAGTCGCGGGTGCGTGCGCCGATCACGTCGCGGTCGCGGGCGAACTGCGAGGCGCCGCTGTTGGGCAGGTGCTTGGTGCTGCGCCAGCCGACGGTGGTGTTGCTCGCATGCCCCAGCAGGGTGTCGCGGCGCAGGTAGTTGAGCGTGGCGCTGACGTCGGTGTAGGCCACCTTCAGGCGCATCGGGCCTTCGCGCAGGTCCATCGGGTAGTCGTGGTAGACCAGCCCGGCCTCCAGGCGCGAATCATCGTCGAGGTAGAAGGTGGTCTTGTTGCCGACCCAGGTGCTGCCGGGTTGCGGGCGGCTGTCGTCGCGCGCCAGGTAGGCGGGGTTGGCGGCACGTGGGTGGTGCTTGATCTGCGCCTTGGTCAGGCGCCCGGCCAGCTCGTTCTCGGTCTCGCGGTAGCGCAGGTAGAAGCGCGTCTCGAGGTTGGCGTTGAAGCGGTAACCGACGTTGGCGGCGACGCCCTTGGCGCTACCGCTGCTGTGGGCCTGGTAGCCGTCGTATTCGGAATCGGTCAGGGCCACGTAGTAATCAAGGTCGCCCAGCACCTGGCCAGAGCTGATGTGCCGGCGCTGGTAGCCGCGGCTGCCGATTTCGTAGCGCAGTTGCAGGGGCGCGGCATCATGCCCGGTGTGGGTCACGTAGTTGACCGCACCGCCCAGGGCCAGGGCGCCGCGGTCGAAACCGTTGGCACCGCGCAGCACCTCGGCGCGGCTCAGCCACAGCGGCTCGAACAGTTCATAGGGCGTGCCGCCCGGGCCGGTCAATGGCAGGCCGTCGAACATCGTGTAGACCCCTGAGCCGTGAGCGCCTGGCGCACGGTTGATGCCCGAGCCACGAATCGACAGCTTGATGCCGTCGTTGCCTGCCGATTGGGCGAACACCCCGGATTGGTAGGCCAGCACATCCTGATTCGTGGCCACGCGCCCCTGGCCAACCCGCTGCATGTCCACCAGGTTGCTGGCGCCCGGTATCTCGCGCAATTGCTGCGCGGCGGCGTCCAGATCGTCCTGGCGTTGACCTTCGATCATGACCTGGCCGAGCTCCACGGGGGCGCTCGCCAGGGCCGTGCAATTGGCCACGCCGACGAGCAGCCCGAGGGCTGAGGGGAGGGGTGAAACGAGGCGCATTGGGTGACTCCGTGCGAAATGGATGACAGCAGTGCTGGTCAGACGCGTGAAATGTCGCTCAAAGCACGTTGATCATCTACGCGACAGAGGGGGTAAAAGTGCGACGTAACTTGTAGGCGCTCACTCTACAAAGTGCATCGGTGGAGTGACTGCATTTCCCGTTCGTATGGTGGAGGCCTAAAGCAGGAGCCACCGCAGGGGCTGGCCCTGAAAACGCGGAGAAAAAAATTATGAATTGCGTGATCCCCTCTAAGGCCGAGTACGACAACGAAGAGTCCATCCACCTCACCCCTAGGGAGCGCCAGGTATTGCTCTGGTGCGCCTACGGCAAGACATCTTGGGAAATTGGCCAGATTCTTGGCTGCAAGGAGTCCACGGTCAACTTCCATATCGGCAACCTGCTGCGCAAGCTGGCGGTCAACACTCGGGTGGGTGCGGTCATCAAGGCGATACGTTACGGCCTGCTGAAAGATGTATGAGGAGCGATTGCCATGGATTGCGCCGATGATCCCGAGCTGAGTGTTCATTGTGAGCCTGAGCGACGTTACCTCGCCTGTCACGACCCATTCTGGCCGAGAATCGACCTCGCGCTGTTGCGCGAACGCCTTGCGTTACCCGAAGAAATCAGTGAAACCCAGCTGGCGCTGGCTGCCCAGTCGGCCGTCGCCATCGCCATGAGCGAGTTTGCCAACTGGCGTCGAGCCCTGCGCTCGCGTGGTTACCAACGGCTGAGTGACGTGAGCGGCCATGCCCATGGGCTAGCGCTGTCTGTTTGCTTCCTGCGTATGGTCGAGGCCGGCACCCGACGTGCCTTGGTCTCGCACGTGAGAGAGGTAGCTGCAAGCGACCCGTTTGGCCCTAAGGGAGATAGTCATGACTGAGGCAATGGATGCGCTGCTGCTTCGTTTGTCGAAGATGGAGTGGCCAACACCGTCTACCGAGAAGATCGATAGCGAAATACTCTTCGGCGCGCTGCTGGGGGCCTGCCTGGCCTACAACTCGCGAAGACATCTCAAGGCCCCGCTTGTAGAGCATTCCTCCAGACCGCTCAAGTTCACGCGCTGGCAAAGGTTGTATGCGTTGACGCTTTGCGTCGGGGTGGGCTACCTGTTTGCCCCATTGATACTGGCGTTGGCTCCCTTTCTGTCTTCGGGGGAAGCAGCCTTCGTCGCCTCGGTGGTGGTCATACCGATCAGCCTCAAGGTGATGCTCTGGCTGGACCACGTGCAACTCCAGGATCTGCTCGAGAAATGGCGTAAAGGCCGTTAGTGCTTGCTCCGGGACGATTTCAACTCGTCCAGCTGGTGCTGTAGCTGCTGCAAGCGCAGCTTGTCGTGGGCGTATGAGCAAATAGCCTGTATGTCGGTGGGCGCAAGTGTACGCAGTTGTTCGAGCAGGTTCGCCTCCCAAGGCTCGGTTGTTGCTGAGGTATCGGGTGGGGCGCTGCGCTGACGCTCACCTACGCCGAGGATCAGCCAATCCAGCGAGAGCCCTTTGTCCACAGCAAGTTCCAGCAGCATGGGGTAGGGAATGCTGTCGCGAACTTTCCAGCTGCTCAGAGTCTGGGCACTGATACCGAGGGTTCTGGCCAGTTCGGAGTCGGAGCGGGAGTTGGTAATTGCCTTGAGCCTGGCAAGTACACCGATAACGCTGGCTTTATTCATTGTGAACATAGTCGACTAATACTTTAAACGTTTCCGATATTATGTTACTCATAATGAATAATTTTTGGCGGAGATTAGGTTTGCTTTTAATGGTAAAACACTATGAAAGAGATGAAAAAACCTAAATTAAAATGTAGAGATACCTATTCACTTGTCATTGCCGTACCGCGGGAGCTGAGTTCAGGCGTACCGGTTGTGTTCCAGGGAGGTTTTCATGAGTAGTTACAAGTTAGTTTGTCCCCACTGCATTAGTCGTATGCGTATACGTACCAGCGAGGGAAAGCATGTTTTTCTGCGTATTGCCTACTTGCAATGCGTTAACGAAGTCTGTGGCTGGTCGGTACGTGCCGAGTTTGAAATGACTCATGAGCTTTCTCCTAGCGGCATGCCCAATCCTGAGGTTCAACTTCCCGTGGCCAACCATGAATTGCGCCGAGCCGCTCGTAACCCAGGGCGCTTGAGCCACGTGGAACAGTCTGCCAATGGAGCCCAGTCTGCATAGACGTATTTTCCGGACGCATAAAAAAACACCCCGCATAAGCGGGGTGTTTTCATTTTGCGGTTTATCAGCCTATGAGTTGCAGACTTGCCTGCTGGACCATTTCCAGCAGCGGTTGCGGATAAACCCCCAACACAAAGGCGAGAATGGCGATTGCCAAGAGCATCACACCGCCGGTGCGCTGTTCCCACTTCAGCGGGGCGTCGTGGCGACGCAGGTTCGGCTCGACCAGGTACAGGGTGACCATGACCCGCAGGTAGTAGTACACACCGATGGCGCTGCCGATCACCAGGGCGCCGACCAGCCACCACAGTTGCGATTCGACGCCGGTGGCGATGATGTAGAACTTGCCGATGAAGCCGGCTGTCAGCGGAATGCCGGCCAGCGACAGCATCATCACAGTCAGCACCGCAGTCAGGTACGGACGACGCCAGAACAGGCCGCGGTACTCGTATAGCGCGTCGGCGTCGCGGCCGGCGTAGGGCGAGGACATCAGGGTGATCACGCCGAAGGCGCCGAGGCTGGTGATGACGTAGGTCACCAGGTACACACCCATGGCTTCCATCGCCAGGCCCTTGCTGGCGATCAGGGCGATCAGCAGGTAGCCGAAGTGGGCGATGGACGAGTAACCCAGCAGACGCTTGAGGTTGCTTTGGGTCAGGGCCAACAGGTTACCAACCAGGATGGACGCTACCGCGATCACCGCCAGGATGGTGCTCAGCACGCCGCTGCTGGCAGCAGGGGAGAGCATGAACAGGCGAACGACTACCGCGAACACCGCCACCTTGCTGGCCGTGGCCAGGAACGCGGCGACCGGTGCCGGGGCGCCCTCGTAGACGTCCGGGGTCCACAGGTGGAAAGGCACCAGCGACAGCTTGAAGGCCAGGCCTACCAGCATCATGCCCAGGCCCAGTTGCGCCAGCAGGCTTGGCAGGTTGGTGCTGGCCAGGGCCTTGCCGATCAGGTCGAAGCTCAGGCTGCCAGCGTCGGCGTACAGCAGCGCCATGCCAAACAGCAGGAAGGCGGAACCGGCGGCCGACAGCACCATGTACTTGATGCCGGCTTCCAGCGATCGCTTGTTGAAGAACGCGTACGCCACCAGGCCGTATACCGGTACCGACAGCAGCTCCAGACCAATGAACAGGCCAGCCAGGTGGTTGGCGCTGACCAGCACCAGGCCACCCAGGGCGGACATCAGCAGCAGCAGGTACAGCTCTTCACGGTTGCCCGGGTAGCCCTTGGAGCCTTCGCCGAGGTAGGCATGGGCCAGGGTCACGCAGGCCAGGGTGGCCACCAGGATCAGCGCCATGTACAGGCAGGCGAACTTGTCGATGGTCACCAGTGGGGTGACCGCCGGTTCCTTCGATGGATAGTGGCAGCGCGTGCCGCCCGAAAGGGCGCCAGTCTACACGCCGACGAGGCCATTGGATGCGT
>NZ_JBNNVR010000088.1:0-22761 GCF_050280645.1 Pseudomonas sp. NPDC089554 | reverse complement strand
GGTCAACGAATACGCCACCCTGGTACGCCAGCCCGCACGCGGCGCACGTAGCGACGGCCCGCGCCCGGCCACCAGCCGCCTGGGCCTGTCACCGCTGCAGCATGGCCTGGAATTCGGGCAACTTGAAGAAGAAGTGCTGGGAGTCGCGCAGCACCGGGGTGGCGCCGGAGATCGCCGACTTGGGGTTCTTCAGTTCGGTGGGCGAATAGGTGGCGCCACATTTTTCGCAGTTGTCGCCGTACTGGTCTTCCGAGGCGCACTTCGGGCAGGTGCCCTTGATGAAGCGGTCGGCCAGGAACATGCCCTTCTCGGGGTCGAAGTACTGGGTGACGGAGCGGTTGGCGATATACCCGGCATCGCGCAGGCGCGTGTAGATCAGGCTCGACAGCTCGCGGTTTTCCTCGGCGTGGGTCGAGTGGAAGTTGTCGAAGTCGACCAAGAAATCGGCGAAGTCGCCGGCATGCTCGGCCTGGACGTTGGCGATCAGCTGTTCAGGCGTGATGCCTTCCTTTTCCGCGCGCAGCATGATGGCCGATCCATGGGCGTCGTCGGCGCACACATAGATGCACTGGTTGCCACGCATCTTCTGGAAGCGTACCCACATGTCAGTCTGGACGTACTCGAGCATATGGCCAAGGTGGATGGAACCGTTGGCATAGGGGAGGGCGCTGGTGACGAGAATCTGACGTGGCTCGGACATGGTGGCTCGGCTACCTGCTCAGGTTTGCAAGGAAAAACAAGGGTGATCGGCCACTATAAAGCGCTGGGAAATATATTTCACCCCGTGTGCGCATCTGCCGATGATTGACGGGTTAGCATAGGCGCCTGTTCCATTTTCAGTTCGTCAACGGGAGCCTCCATGAGTGCCGTCACACATGCCGCCATTGAAGGCGTGCTTAGCCAATACACCGACCCCTACCTGAACCAGGACCCGGTCAGCGCAGGTTGCGTGCGCGACATCGACATCCAGGGAGGCAAGGTGAGTGTCCGCTTGCAGCTCGGCTATGCCGCCGGCCTGTTCAAGAATGGCTGGGCGCAGGTGTTGCAGACGGCCATCGAGAACCTCGATGGGGTCGACTCCGCCCAGGTGAGCATCGACTGCGTGATCGCCACCCACAAGGCCCAGGCCCAGGTGCCGGCCCTGGCCAACGTGAAGAACGTGATTGCCGTGGCTTCGGGCAAGGGCGGGGTCGGCAAGTCGACCACCGCCGCCAACCTGGCCCTGGCCCTGGCCCGCGAGGGCGCGCGGGTGGGCATCCTCGATGCGGATATCTACGGCCCGAGCCAGGGCGTGATGTTCGGCATTCCCGAGGGCACCCGCCCGCAGGTGCGCGAGCAGAAATGGTTCGTGCCGCTCAAGGCCCATGGCGTGGAAGTGATGTCCATGGCCTTCCTGACCGACGACAACACGCCGATGGTCTGGCGCGGCCCGATGGTATCCGGGGCTTTGCTGCAATTGGTGACCCAGACCGCCTGGGACGACCTCGACTACCTGGTGATCGACATGCCGCCGGGCACCGGCGACATCCAGCTGACACTGGCGCAGAAGGTGCCGGTGGCAGGCTCGGTGATCGTCACCACGCCCCAGGACCTGGCGCTGCTGGACGCCAAGAAGGGCGTGGAGATGTTCCGCAAGGTGAATATCCCGGTGCTGGGCGTGGTGGAGAACATGGCGGTGCACATCTGCTCGAACTGCGGCCATGCCGAGCATTTGTTCGGCGAGGGTGGCGGCGAGAAGCTCGCGGCGCAGTATGGTGTCGAGCTGCTGGCCTCGCTGCCGCTGTCGATGCTGATCCGCGAGCAGGCCGACAGCGGCAAGCCAACGGCCATTGCCGAGCCGGAGAGCCAGATCGCCATGGTCTACCAGGAGCTGGCGCGCCAGGTCGGGGCACGCATCGTGTTGCAGGAAGCCGCAGCACCCGCGATGCCGAGCATCACCATCAGCGAAGATTGAAGCCTGAGCCGGTAGGCCGCGCTGCGGTCTACCGGCCAGGCATAAAAAAACCCGCCAGAAGGCGGGTTTTTTTCTGAAGCGAGGAAGCTAAATCGACTTAGGCGATTTGAACTTCTTCAGCCTGCATGCCTTTCTGGCCGCGGGTAGCGACGAAAGTAACAGCCTGGCCTTCTTTCAGGGTTTTGAAGCCGTCAGCCTGGATGGCTTTGAAGTGTACGAACAGGTCGTCACCCGATTGTGGGGTGATGAAGCCGTAGCCTTTCTCATCGTTGAACCACTTGACGGTACCGCTCTGGCGATTGGACATGTGTCTGTCTCCTTGGACAAAGTAGATTTCGGCTCAGGGAACGCCCTGGCCGGGACTGAGTGCAAAGAGAGTGGAAAATTCAGCGATGGGCCGATCAGGATCGTGCATCAAACAGATTCTCGGTGTCACGTGCAGCACAGTGGCGACACCTTAACCCACTTTCCACAACCTGCCAATGGCCTGAAAGCCGTTTGTCGTAATTCGGATCGGCGGCGCCACAGGCCCCGTCTGGCGCGGTGTGTGGCGGGGAACTTTGCCGCAGGCGCCGGGACCGGTAATATGCGCGTCTCGTTCTTCACCTTGTAATTTTCAGGACATCCCGCCATGAGCATCAAATCGGACAAGTGGATTCGCCGCATGGCGCAGGAACACGGCATGATCGAACCGTTCGTCGAGCGCCAGGTGCGCGGCGAGCATGACAGCCGGGTAATTTCCTTCGGCGTCTCCAGCTACGGCTACGACGTGCGCTGCGCTGACGAATTCAAGGTGTTCACCAACATCAATTCGGCCACCGTCGACCCCAAGAACTTCGACGCCGGCAGCTTCGTCGACATCAAGAGCGACGTGTGCATCATCCCGCCGAACTCCTTCGCCCTGGCCCGCACCGTCGAGTATTTCCGCATTCCCCGCGACGTGCTGACCATCTGCCTGGGCAAGAGCACCTATGCGCGCTGCGGCATCATCGTCAACGTCACCCCGCTCGAGCCCGAGTGGGAAGGCCACGTGACCCTGGAGTTCTCCAACACCACCACGCTGCCGGCGAAGATCTACGCCAACGAAGGCGTGGCGCAGATGCTGTTCCTGCAGTCCGACGAGGAATGCGAAGTCTCGTACAAGGACCGCGGCGGCAAGTACCAGGGCCAGCGTGGCGTGACCCTGCCGCGTACCTGACCCGACGAAACGCGGGAATTCCTTCTCGCATCGGCACTCCAACGAGGTAGCACTCGGCGCGCATGACGTGCGCCGACCCTCGTCAGGAGCCGCCCCATGAAACTCGACCCTGCAATCAGCGAGAAGCTGGCGATGCTTGCGCCGAACCAGATCGGTGTGTTGGCGTGGTCGTTGCTCGCCCATCCGCCCATGCCCATGCAGGCTGGTGGCGTACCGCACCAACCTGACCCGGACACCCCGCAACCGCCGCAGCCCGGCGACACCCCGCCCATGGAACCGGGGGAACCCACCCTGCCCGATGAGCCACCGCCTGCTCCCGTAGCCTGATTATTCCGGAAGTGCCCAGACCTGGCCGTCGCCGACCACGAACAAGCGGCTGCCAGGCTGGGCTTCAATGTTCCAGCCCCCGGTAAATTCGCCAAAGGCGGGCAGCAGGCTGACCTGAGGCCCCAGCGCAAAGCAAGGCAGGCGCAGCCGTTGACGGGCCTTGCCGCGCAGCAGGCACACCGGGTGCACGTGCCCTGCCAACACCGGGTGGCTTGGGTGTGCCAGCGGCTCGTGTTGCAAGGCGAAGGGCTCCATCAGCCAAGGCTCCTCGTGAACCTCGATTGCCAGTTGTCCAGGCGGGTCGCCGGCGTGGCGGTCATGGTTGCCGCGCACCAGCACCATGTGCAGGCCCGCATGCCGTTGACGCCAGGCGAGCAAGCGAGCCTGGATGGCAGGGGCCTGGGCTGCGCTAGCATGGAGAAAGTCGCCCAGCACGACCAACTGCTCGCACGCGTAGAGGCCCAGCAACTGGTCCAGCCGCGCCAGGGTCGCCTCGGTCGTGCCCCTGGGCACAGGCTGGTGCAACGCCCGATAGCTGGCAGCCTTGCCGATATGCACGTCGGCCACCAGCAAGGCGCGCCGGGCTGGCCAGTAGAGCGCTTTGTCCGGCAACAGCCAGAGGGTTTCGCCACAGTGCTCGACGGCCAGGTGGCTCATCGCGGGCTCCCCGCGGCTTTCTCGAGGTCGGCCACCATCCGGGCGATGCGATCGGCCAGCTTCTCCGTACTCAGGGTTTCGCGCATGCCCTCCACCAACAAGGCGAAAGCCAGCGGCCCGGGGCGTTTCAACGCCTTCAGTTGCAGGCGCAAATCGCCGAGCCTGAGCAGCTGCCGGTGCAGCCGCCCGATCTCCAGCTCTTCGCGCAGCACTTCGTCCCGTGCCTGGCCGAGCAACAGGTTGTCGGCGTCGTGCTTGCGGAAAACCTCGTAGAACAAGCCACTGGAGGCCTGGATCTGCCGGGTGCTTTTCTGCGCCGCCGGGTACCCGCCGAACACCAGCCCGGCAATCTGGGCGATCTCGCGGAACCGGCGCAGGGCCATCTCACCGGCATTCAGGCTGGCCAGCACATCGTCCAGCAAGTTGTCGGGGGCTAAGGCCGCTGGCAAGTGCGTTGCCCAGTCCACCGGGCTTGGGCTGAGCAGCTCCAGGCCGTAGTCGTTGACCGCGATCGATACCGACAGTGGCTGCTCGCGGCTGACCCGCCAGGCAACCAGGTTGGCCAGGCCCAGGTTGGCCATGCGTCCGGCAAAGGGGTAGAGAAACAAGTGCGAGCCCTGGCGCGAGGCCAGGGTTTCGGCCAGCAGGGTCTGGCGCGTTGGCAGCGCAGACCACTTGGCCTGCAGCTCGAGCAATGGCCGCACGGCGCGCATTTCCGGCCCGTCGAAATGGCCATGGGCGGCAGCATCGAGGCGCTCTACCAAGGCCTCGGCCAGTTCGCTGGACAGCGGCATGCGCCCGCCATTCCAGCGGGCCACCGCCGCCTTGCGAGAAGTGCTGCGCCTGACATAGGCGGTCATTTGCTCGACCCGTACCAGCTCCAGTACGCGTCCGGCGAACAGCAAGGTATCGCCGGGCCGCAGGCGGGCGATGAACGACTCTTCGACGCTGCCCAGCGATTTGCCGCCACCGCCCTTGCTCCAGAACTTCAGCTGGATGCTGGCGTCGCTGACGATGGTGCCGATGCCCAGGCGGTGGCGCCGCGCCAGGCGTTCGCTGGCCACCCGCCAGATACCGTCGGAGTGCGCCTCGACCCGCTGGTAGTCGGGGTAGGCGGTCAACGAGCTGCCGCCATTGCGCACGAAGTCCAGCGCCCATTGCCACTGGTTGTCGCGCAGGTCGGCGAAGGCCCAGGTGGCGCGTACTTCCTCAAGCAGTTCATCAGGCCTGAAGCCGCTGCCCAGGGCCATGCTGACCAAATGCTGGACCAGCACGTCCATGCACAGCCGCGGCGACTCGCGCGCCTCGATGTGCCCCGCTGCCAGGGCGTGGCGCGCTGCCGCCGCTTCCACCAGCTCCAGGCTGTGGGTCGGCACCAGGGTGATTCGCGACGTACGCCCCGGTGCATGCCCCGAGCGGCCCGCGCGTTGCAGCAGGCGAGCGATGCCCTTGGCCGAGCCAACCTGCAAGACGCGCTCTACCGGCAAGAAGTCCACGCCCAGGTCGAGGCTTGAAGTGCACACCACGGCCTTGAGCGCACCCTGTTTCAGGCTGCGCTCGACCCAGTCGCGGGTCTCCCGTGCCAGGGAAGCATGGTGCAGGGCGATCAGCCCGGCCCAGTCCGGCCGGGCCGTCAGCATTGCCTGGTACCACAGCTCGGCTTGCGCGCGGGTGTTGGTGAACACCAGGCAACTGGCGCTGGCATCGACTTGCGTCACGACCTGTTCGAGCATCTTCAGGCCCATGTGCCCGGCCCAGGGAAAACGCTCGATGCGCTCGGGGAGCAAGGTGTCGACCTGCAGGCGTTTGTCCTGGCGCCCCTGCACCAATTGGCCGCCCTCGGGCAGCAGCACGGCCAGGGCATGCTCGAGGTTGCCGAGCGTGGCCGACAGCCCCCAGGTCTGTAGCCCCGGGCACCCGCGACGCAGCCGGGCCAGCGCCAGTTGCAGCTGGACGCCGCGCTTGTTGCCGAGCAGTTCATGCCACTCATCCACCACCACCAGGCGCAAGTGGGCGAAATCGGTGGCGGCCTGCTCGCGGGTCAGCAGCAAGGTCAGGCTTTCCGGGGTGGTCACCAGCACGCTGGGCAGGCGCCGGGCCTGGCGTGCGCGCTCGGCGCTGGAGGTGTCGCCGCTGCGCACGCCCAGGCTCCAGTTCAGTCCCAGCTCGGTCAGGGGCAGTTGCAGGGCGCGCGCAGTGTCGCTCGCCAGGGCACGCATGGGGGTGATCCACAGCACGTGCAGTGGGGCGGGGTGGCGCCCCTCCACGGGCTTGGCGAACGCGCGCAGTGCCGCGAGCCACACCGCGTAGGTCTTGCCGCTGCCGGTGCTGGCATGCAGCAGCCCGGACTCGCCGCGCTGCATGGCGGCCCAGACCTTGCGCTGGAAGGCGAAGGGCACCCAGCCCTGTTGGGCGAACCAGGCGTTGGCAAGGTCGGAAGGTGTGGGCATGGGCGGCCGGTCCGTCGAAGGCTGTGCTTCTACAGACCCACCGCGTGCGGGTTTGGTTTTACCGGCTCAGTTGGCCAGCAGGTAACCGCTGCGACAGGCGTGCTCGCCAGCGACATGGGCGATGACCATGCCCGCGGTGGCCATGCGCCGCACGCTGCGGGCGTAGAGCAGGCCGGCCTGGGTATTGCGCAGGGCGCTGACCCGGTCGCTGAGCGGGTCGATGACTTCGGCGATCAACTGCCCGGCCTCCAGGTACTGACCTGGTTTGGCATGGAACACCAGCAGCCCGCCCAGTGGCGCCACCACTGGCTCTACCGCGGCCAGTGGCGTGGCGGCGCGGGGCAGGTCGGGCAGTTCAGGCGCTTGACCGGCGATGACCCCGGCGTGGGTGAGGAAGTCGAGGATCGCCTGGCAGTCCCTGCGCGCCAGGTCATGGCTGACATCCGCCTGGCCGCGCAGTTCGAGGGTCACCGAGAAGCAGCCCAGGGGGATCGGGAAGCGCTTGCCGAAGCGCTGCTGCAATTGCCACCACACCAGGCTGAAGCATTCGTCGAACGACTGCCCGCCGGAGTCTGTGGCCAGCAGGCTGGCCTGGGCGCCCAGGTAGCGCGCCAGGGGTTCGACCTGCGGCCAGGCCTCGGGGGTGGTGTACAGGTGCTCGACCGCTTCGAAGTCGCAGTGCAGGTCCAGCACCATGTCGGCGTCGCAGGCCAGGCGCTGCAAGGTCAGGCGCTGGGACTGCAACGGCGTGACGGCCGGGTGCAGGTCCAGGTCGCGGCGCAGGTATTCGCGGATCAACGTGAGGTTGTGCTCGGCGTCTTGGGTCAGGTGCTGTTCGACCTGGTCGCCGATGCTGTCCGACAGGTCGACGAAGTTGCGGTTGAAGTTCTCGCCGCTTTGCAGCTCGAAACGCCCCAGCGGGGCGTCCAGCAGCACCTGTTCCAGGCCGACCGGGTTGGCCACCGGCACCAGGGTCACCTCGCGGCGTAGCAGGCCTTGTTGCTCCAGCTCGGCCAGGCGCTGCTTGAGGTGCCAGGCCACCAGCATGCCGGGCAGCTCATCGGCGTGCAGCGAGGCCTGGATATACACCTTGCTGGCGCCGCGTGGGCCAAAATGGAAGCTGTGCAGTTGGCGAGCGACGCCGGGGACGGGCGACAGCAGGTCGTGGGTCGAGTGGTGCATGGTGGTCCTGGTGCTGGATGTTGAACGGGGCGACAGGAATAGAAGCACAAACCCCGGGATCCTGCATGCGCATTTGCCAAAAGCTCAGTTCAGCAACGCCTGCAAGGTAGCCAGGTCGTCGGCCTGATCCACGGGTTTGTCCTGGCGCCAGCGCAACATCCGTGGAAAGCGCACGGCAATGCCGCTCTTGTGGCGCTTGGACAAGGCGATGCCTTCGAAACCCAGTTCGAACACCAGGGTCGGGGTGACGCTGCGCACCGGGCCGAAGGTTTCCACCGTGGTCTTGCGGATGATCCCATCGACCTGGCGCATCTGCTCGTCGCTCAGGCCCGAATAGGCCTTGGCGAACGGCACCAGGGCGCGCTCGGGCGTACCCGGCGGGCCATCCCAGACGGCGAAGGTGTAGTCGCTGTACAGGCTGGCGCGTCGGCCATGGCCGCGCTGGGCGTAGATCAGCACGGCATCGACGCTGAACGGGTCGACCTTCCACTTCCACCAGGTGCCCATGTCCTTGGTGCGCCCCACGCCGTACAAGGCCTCGCGCTGCTTGAGCATCAGGCCCTCGACGCCGAGGCTGCGCGACTGCTCGCGCAAGTGCGCAAGGGTTACCCAGTCCTGGCCGTGCAGCAGGGGTGAAAGCAGCAGCGGCGCGAGGGGAAACTGCTCGACCAGCCATTCAAGCTGCGTACGCCGCGCGTGCTGTGGCTTACTGCGCCAGTCCTCGCCTTGCCATTCCAGCAAGTCGTAGGCTTGCAGTACCACGGGGGCATCGCTGAGCAGTTTCTTGCCGAGGGTCTTGCGCCCCAGGCGTTGTTGCAACAAGGCAAAAGGCTGGACCGCCGGTGTGTCGGTGCTGGCGCCCGGTTTCCACACCAGGATCTCACCATCGATGACCACGCCGTCAGGCAGTACCTGGGCCAGGCTGTGCAATTCCGGGAAGCGTTCGGTGACCAGTTCCTCGCCCCGCGACCACACCCACAGTTGGCCATCGCGCTTGACCAATTGGGCGCGGATGCCATCCCACTTCCATTCCACTTGCCAGTCACTGGGCGGGCCGAGCAGGTCGTCGAACTGCTCCAGGGGCGCCTGCAAGGCGTGGGCGAGGAAGAACGGGTAGGGCTGGCCGCCGCGTTGGGCGTGCTCGTCGTGGGACTCGCTGGCGATCAGCTTACGGTAGCTGTCGGCGCTGGGCCGGTGGCTGAGGTCGGTGTAGCCCACCAGGCGCTGGGCCACGCGCTTGGCGTCCAGGCCTGCCAGTTGCGCGAGGGCGCGGGTCACCAGCAGCTTCGAGACCCCCACGCGAAAACTGCCGGTAATCAGCTTCACGCACAGCATCAGGCTGGGCCTGTCGAGCCTGGCCCAGAGTGCTGGCAATTGTGCTCGTACCGCTTCGGCAGGCTGCCCGCGCAGGGGCAGCAGGTACGCTTTGACCCAGTGCGCCAATCCCTCGTCGCTGGCGTGGGGGTTCTCCGGCAGCAGCAACGACAGGGTTTCGGCGAGGTCGCCCACGGCCTGGTAGCTTTCCTCGAACAGCCACTCGGGCAGATCCGTCAGCGCCGTCGCCAGCTCGCGCAGCAGGCGAGTGGGCACCAACTGCCGGGGCCGCCCGCCGGAGAGGAAGTACACCGCCCAGGCCGCGTCGGCGGCAGGGGCCTGGCTGAAGTAGTCGCGCAGGGCTTCGAGCTTGGCGTTGCTCGAGGTGGTGGCGTCCAGGCGCAGGTAAAGCTCGGCGAAGGCCTTCATGCCGGTTCCTCGGCGCTATCGTCCTCGTCGCCGTACTCGGTGGCGAAGGCGCGTGCGTCCAGGCCTTGCTCGCAGAGGTAACGCACCAGCACGTTGACCGAGCCGTGGGTGACCATCACCCGCTCGGCGCCGGTTTGTTCGATGGCCCACAGCAGGCCGGGCCAGTCGGCGTGGTCGGACAGCACGAAACCGCGGTCCACGCCCCGCCGCCGGCGCGTGCCGCGCAGGCGCATCCAGCCACTGGCGAAGGCGTCGCGGTAGTCGCCGAAGCGGCGCATCCAGCTGCTGCCGCCCGCCGAGGGCGGCGCCAGTACCAGGGCCTGGCGCAGCAGCGGGTCGTTGCGCGGGATGTCGCCGACATAGCGAGTGGCCGGCAGCGCCACGCCAGCCTCGCGGTATACCCGGTTCAAGGGCTCGACCGCACCATGCACCAGGATCGGCCCGATGCTGTCATCCAGGCCATGCAGGATGCGCTGGGCTTTGCCGAAGGCGTAGCAGAACAACACGCTGGCCTTGCCCAGTTCGCGATTCTCGCGCCACCAGTCGTTCACCTCGGCCAGCACCTGCGCCTGGGCTGGCCAGCGGTAGATCGGCAGGCCGAAGGTCGACTCGGTGATGAACGTGTGGCAACGCACCGGCTCGAAGGGCGCGCAGGTGCCGTCGGCCTCGACCTTGTAGTCGCCCGAGGCGACCCACACCTGGCCCTGGTATTCCAGACGCACTTGCGCCGAGCCCAGCACATGCCCGGCCGGGTGCAGGCTCAAGGTGACGCCGTGGTGCAGCAGGCGCTCGCCGTAGGGCAGGGTTTGCAGGTTGATGTCCTGGCCCAGCCGACTGCGCAGCACCCCGGCGCCGGGCTCGGCGGTGAGGTAGTGGCGGTTGCCGGTGCGCGCATGGTCGCCATGGCCATGGGTGATGACCGCGCGCTCCACCGGGCGCCAGGGGTCGATGTAGAAATCCCCCGGCGGGCAGTACAGGCCTTCGGGGCGGGCGATGACGAGGTCCATGGGCGCGCGCTGGTTGAGGGGTTACAAGGTAGGAGCGCGGCGTGGTGGGGGAAGTTCGGATGAGTTTAACGGATGCGGCGAGCCCGAAAGGCGACGAAGCCTACATCGAAGCCAGAAACCAGGAAGGGCAATGTTCGATTAACTAGAGCCTCAATTTTGATAGCAACAAAAATGTTGCGGATGCATCTTTTTTGTTGCAGTGTGGTTCGGTGGGGCTTTCATGAAGTACAGCGAATTCCGTCGTTGGCTGCGTGCTCGTGGTGCAACGTTCATGCCTGGCAAGGGCAGTCATTTCAAGGTTTATGTGGGTAACCGGCAAACGATTTTTCCTGACCACGGCGCCAAGGAAATCGGCGAAGGGCTCAGGAAGAAAATCATCAAGGACCTCGGGCTGACGGAATAGGGTTTGGGAGAAACGACATGATGATCTTTGATTACCCGGTGATCGTGCATCGGGAAGCAAGCGGCGTATGGCTCAGCTGCCCGGATGTGCCGGAAATGGCCAGTGCTGGTGATACCTTGGAGGAAGCGCTTTTTGACGCGGTGGATGCGCTGGAGTCGGCACTTTCTTTATATATCGACAGAAAGAGCGCTATTCCGTTGCCTTCACTGGCCGCGCCCGGCCATCCGGTCGTGCGTCTGCCGGCACTGACGGCCGCCAAGGCGGCTTTGTGGAATACCATGCTGGCGCAAGCTGTCAGCAAGACCGAAATGGCACGCCGGCTTGGCGTGAACCGGCCTCAGGTCGATCGACTGGTTGACCTGTTGCATCGCTCCAAGATCGAACAGGTCGAGCATGCACTGCAAGTGCTTGGTCAGCGTATAGCGCTCTCGGTAGTTGCCGCCTGAATCCCCTCAAAGAAAAAGCCATCATCGCTGATGGCTTTTTCTTTTTAACGGCGCCTACTTACCCGGCACCAAGGTCAAGCGCTGGCTGCCATAGGCTCGCGAGAAGTTCTGCTGCTGCATCGGCAGGCTCATGAAGCTGCCCTTGAACCAGGCATCCAGCCCATCGCGATGATGGCGGCTGGCGGGGTTGCCGGACTGGCCATTGCTGGTCAGCACCTGCAGCGGCTCGACCTGGCCGAAGTCGACGACCATGCGCGCCGAGTCCGGCAGGTTGGTGTCGAAGTTGCTGCCCCAGGCATACGGGGTCAGGCCCAAAGTGCTGAAGTCGCCACCGGCAGCCTGTGGTGCGCGGCTGAGGTTGTCGCCCAGGCCATGGTAGGCCGGCGCTGGCCAGCGGTACTGGTGCAGCTTGCCCCATTGCCAGGCGCGACGGTCGCTGCCCAGTTGCGCGATGCCTGCATCCACCGCACCGGCCAGGCTGCGGGCGAGGATGGTGGGCTTGTCTTCTTTGTGCGGTGTGTTGCGGTCATCCCAGAACGGGCTGTCCTCACGACCCAGCAGGTGGTCGGCCTGGGCCGAATAGGAAAGCCGCGCGTTGCTGACGAAGACTTGCCAGGCCGGGCTGGATTCCGGGCCGAGCTCGTCGAGGAAGGTTTGCCGCGCCACTTCCTGGAGGAACAGCTCGTACAGCGCGGCATCCGCCGACACCGGGCTCAGTCGGCCATCGAACGCCTTGAGCCGGGTCAGCGCCTCGCTGGCCTTGTCGCGTTGGGGCGCGGGCAGGGCATCGATGGCCTGCTTGAGCGGCTGGCTCATGCCCGGGGCATCGAACATCTGCTTGAGCTTGTCTGCCAGCAGGGTGACCTGGTCGTTCTGCAGGGCCATCAGGCTGCGGGCGTCGTGACGACCGTTGCCCGCCAACTGGGCCAGGCGCTCGGCGCGCTCCGGGTAGTACCAGGTGCTGGACAGCTGCATGCCGTAGCCCTTGGGCTGGCTGCGCTGGTTGGCGTGGGCGATCCAGCCGCTGGGCGGGTCCTGGTCGTAGGGGTGGAGCATCGCGTCGGCATAGCCGTCCCAGTCGTAGCGGCCTTCCCAGCCCGGCGAAGGCAGCAGGCCCAGGCCGTCGCGGCGGTTCGGGTAGCGGCCGCTGACCTGCCAGCCGATGTGCTCGGGCTCGGCGAACACGAAGTTCAGGGCTGCGGCGCCGATTTCGCGAGTGCTGTCGAAGGCGCGCTCGACAGAGGGCGCGCGAGTCAGGTCGAACAACGCGTCGAGGCTTTTGTCGCCCTTGATCTCTGGAAGGTGCAGGGCCAGGCCATAGCTGTTGCCCGGCTGGCCGAGTAGCGTGCCGTGGCGGGTGTCGTACAGCACCTCGCGCTGCGGACGCTGGCCGCGGATGAAGAAGGTTTCGCTACGCGCGCCGGCTGGCAGCCACTTGCCGTCGGCCAGGTAGGTCAATTGGTTGCCCTGGCGGCGCAGTTGTTCCAGGTAGAGGTCCTGGTTGTCGGCCATTACCGCGCTGCTGCTCCAGGCCAGCTTGCCGTTGTAGCCCGCCAGCACGATGGGCAGGCCTGGCAGCGACAAGCCTGCCACCTGGTACTTGGCGGTGTGCACCTGAACCGGCACCAGGGCCCAGGCGGCGCGGCTGTCGCTGGCCAGCAGGCTTTTGCCACTGCGGCTGCGCTGCGGGCCGAGGGCCAGGTTGGCGGAGCCTGGGCTGCCAAGCAGGCCCAACTCCGCGAGCTTCTGGCTGGCGGCGGCCAAGGGGGTGAGGCCGGGCAGCTGGGTGGCCAGGTTGATGCCGCGCAGTTTCTCGGCCTCGCCTTCGGCCAGCGGTTCATCCGGTGCGCCAGGCAGCAGCCAGGCCAGCTTGTCGCTGCCGACTTGCTGGGCCAGGGTGAGTGCGGCCAGTTCTTCCTGCAGGTTCACCGACTGGCTGAAGGCATACAGGCTGAACACCAGCGCCGAATCCTCGGGCTTCCAGTATTCCGGGCGATAACCGCTACGCGCCAGCTCGCCCGGCAGCTTGTCGCGGTAGCGGAACAGGTAGGCGTTGACCCCGCGGGCATACACCTCGAAGAAGCGCTTCAGGCGCGGCGAGGCGTCGGCATACTGCTGGGCGGCGGTCTGCTTGAGGTTGGCGGCGCGCATCAGCCGGTCGATGTCCAGTGCCTCGGGGCCGGCCAGTTCGGCGAGGCGGCCCTGGGCCAGCAGGCGCATGGCGAGCATCTGTTCGAGGCGATCGCCCGCATGCACGTAGCCAAGGCTGAACAGCGCGTCATGGAAACTGCTGCTCTCGATCAGTGGCGCGCCCATCGCATTGCGCCGCACCGAGACGTTCTGCGCCAGGCCTTTGAGCGGCTGCACGCCGGTGGTCGGCGGCACACTGTCCTGGTAGCCACCCACTTGGCAGCCGGCAAGCCCGAACAGGCCGAGCAGCATGGCGGCGCTGGCGAATAGGGGGCGCAAAGGAGGAAGGACGGGGGCGGCCATGGAAAGGCTCCTGCGAGGCGTGGCGAGGTGGGAAAGGCGCTAAGGTAGTGAGGGCGCAACGGCTGCGCAAGTGCGAGGGACAAGCTGCAAGAAGCGGCTCGCGCTTTCTTGCAGCTGGTGTGCTACGGCGGGGTCAGGCGCCGTGGCACTTCTTGAACTTCTTCTCGCTGCCGCAGGGGCACGGGTCGTTGCGGCCGACGTCCTTCAGGGCGTTGCGCACCGGCTCCTGGTGGCCGTGGTTGCAGTGCGGGCCGTGCACATGACCGTGATCGTGGTGGTGATCGTGATCGTGGTTGCAGTCGGGGCCATGGACATGGGGTTGCTGGGTCATTACGGGTTACTCCGGTTGAAGATCGCCGGGCATTATCTCACCACTGCGCGACAAGTGCAGTGCCTGATGGATGAGCAACCCGGTGTTCAGGTCGCCCTGCAACTGGTAACGCAATGGCTCGCCGCTGCGCAGCAGCTTGGCCAGGGGCTTGAGCTGGCGCCATAGGTTGGTGCGGGCGGTGATCTTGAAGGTGCGTTGGGAGTGGCCGCCAACGCTGCGCCAGAGGCTTGCTTGGTCTTCTGCCAGCAGCAGGTCGTTGAGTCGCACACGGTAGGCCAGGTTGCGAATGAACAGGCGGCTGTCGTTGGGGTTGTCGACGCGCAGGTGCAACACGAACTCCTGCTGGTGCAGGCGCGCCTTGACCGTTTCTATCCGCACCAGGTGCACCTGCGGGGCCTGCCATTCGGCGCCGCCCCAGCTGGCGCAGCCCGCCAGCAGCGACAGGGTGAGGCCGAGAAGGAGTAGGCGGGCCAGGGCGGTCATGTTCAGCTACCGATATAGCTGGCGCAGCACTTCTTGAATTTCTGCCCGCTGGCGCAAGGGCAAGGGTCGTTGCGCCCGGCATTCAAGCCCACGGTCGGGTCGATGAAGTACCAGCGCTGCTGGTGCTGGACGAACGCCGAACGCTCGCGGTGCTGGTGGTCGCCTTGCAGGTCGTGCCAGCGCGCGGTGAAGGTGACGAAGGCATGCTCGGGCTGCCCGCCGAATACCTCGGCGCCTTCTACCTCCAGGCCCAGCCAGGTGCTGCCGGCGCTCCAGGCCTGGATACCGGCGCGGTCGAGGCCTGTCTGCTGGGCCGGTAGGGTGGTCGCCACCAGGTAGTCCACCAGGCCGAGTACGTAGGCGCTGTAGCGCGAACGCATCAGGGCCTGCGCATCCGGGGCCGGGGTGCCGGCGTGATAATGCCCGCAGCAGGCGTCGAGCAGGTTGCCGCTGCCGCAGGGGCAGACCGAGACACTCATGAAATCACCACCAGTACTTGCCAAAATTTTCCGGGTTGGCCCAGAACTTGGCGTTGAGCCAGTCGGGCACTTGCTTGTAGTCATGTAGATCATAGGTGAACAGGCTCAGCACCTGTTCATCGCGGCGGAATTTCTCGCTGGCCGACAGCGCCAGGGCGAAAAAGTCGGTGTCTTGCCAGCCACAGGCGCCGAGGTCGGCCAACACTGCCACTCTACTGGCATTGAGATTGCGAATGCCGCCCAGCAGTTTCAGCCCGCCGCGCTTGGGCAGGTGCTCCAGGCAATCCACCAGCACTGCCAGGTCGAAGCGCTGGGCAGCCAGTTCCGCAGGCAATGGGCCGGGCGCTGCGGTTGCGATGAGAGTGCCGGGGTGCGCCTCGGCGAAGGCGTCCAGTGCCGGGAAGCGCGAGCCTACCAGCAGCAGGCGCTGCGGCGCGAAGCGCTCGAGCAGCGCGGCCAGGGCCTGTTGCGGGGTGCGTTGGGAGAAACCGTCGGTCATTGCCAATCCTCGTTCAAGTCGCTCAAGGCTAGCGTTTCCAGTGCTGCGGGCAAAGGGGCACAAGGCCACTGGTGTGGCTTATTGCTGGCAGATTGGGAATACGCAGTCTTTACTCCCAAGGCATCGGTTTTGCACCGATCCCCCAAGGAGAAGCAACGAAATGAGCATAGTACGCACAGCGATACCCCTGGTACTGCTCACCAGTGTGTTGACTGGTTGTGCAGGTTTGCAGAAAACCGACTGGCCGAAGTGTGCTGCCGTCGGGGGCGTGGGCGGCGCGGCCCTGGGCGCCATCGAGAGTTCCAGCTGGGCCGGTTGGGGCGCGCTGCTCGGCGGCGGCCTGGCGGCCGGCTACTGCTGGGCCAATGGTGACGGTGATGAGGACGGCGATGGCGTGCCGGACAGCCGCGACAAGTGCCCCGGCACCCCGCGCGGCGTGCAGGTCGATGCCAACGGCTGCCCGCCCGAGCCGGTCGCGGTGGTCGAGGAAGTGGTGGTGGTCGAGAAGGAAGAAGTCATCATCATTCGTGATGTGCACTTCGAATTCGACTCCGCGCGCCTGACGGCTGCCGACAAGGAACGCCTGAACACCATCGCCACGCGCCTGAAACAGGAAGCGCCAAGTGCTCGCCTGAGCGTCACCGGGCACACCGACAGCGTCGGCTCCGACAGCTACAACCAGAAGCTCTCCGAACGCCGCGCGCAATCGGTGACCGACTACCTGGTGGGCAGCGGCGTGCCGCGCAGCAGCTTCGTATCGGTGGTAGGCGCCGGTGAAACCCAGCCTGAGGCCGACAATGCCACGGCCGACGGTCGTGCGATGAACCGCCGCACCGAGATCAAGATCCAGCGTTGAAGCCGTGCGCCCACGCCTTGAGAAGTGGCGTGGGCGCGTCTTTACTCCTGTGTGACCGGTAGTGGCCGGTGACACAGGAGCATTCACCATGAGTGTTATGTCGAAGACCGCACTGCCGTTGCTGATGGCCTCGAGCCTGCTGGCCGGCTGTGCCACCCACAGTGACGGCAGCGCGCCGCTCAACCAACGTACCTGGCCCATTTGCAGCCTGCTTGGCGGCCTGGTCGGCGGTGGCCTTGGCGCGATCGAGAGTTCCAGCTGGGCCGCCGGTGGCGGTTTGGCCGGTGTCATTGCCGGTGGGTTGATCTGCTACGCCCAGGATGGCGACGAAGATGAGGACGGTGTCTTCGACCGTCGCGACCGCTGCCCCGACACGCCCAAAGGCACGGCGGTAGACCACATGGGTTGCCCGTTGCCGCAATACCCGGCCTCTACGCCCAAGCCCGAGACGACCCCTCCCGTTCCTGAAGTGATTACCCTCGACGACCAGGGCCAGGTGCTGTTCGCCTTCGACTCGGCCGAGCTTTCCAGTGCTGCGCAACAGCGTCTGCAAGCCTTGCTGCCCAAGCTCAGCGACCCTGCGGTGATGGCGGTGAAAGTGATTGGGCACACCGACAGTGTCGGCTCCGATGCCTATAACCAGGGGCTCTCCGAACGGCGTGCGGCCAGCGTCGCGCAATACCTGATCGGCCAAGGCCTGTCGCCAAGCAAGGTAACCAGCCAGGGCAAGGGCGAAAGCGAGCCGGTGGCCGACAACGACACTGACCCGGGTCGGGCGCAGAACCGACGGGTGGAACTGCACCTCAACTAAGGCCTCTGGCGCGCACCTTGGCGCCGAGTTAATGTTGCCTGCGCGGCCCGTTCGAGCGGGCCGTCACAACATAACAATAGAAGTCGGGGGCGGGGTATGAAGTTCATCCTGGGCCTGGGCAAGGTCCTGACGGTGGTTTTCTGGGGCGTGGTGCTGTTCAACCTGTTGATGCCGCAGCCACTGCCGGTGAACCTGCTGATCAATGCCGCAGGCATCCTGTTGCTGGCGTTGCATGTGCTGGAAGTGCTGTTCTTCAATGGCAGCCTGCGCGGGCGTAGTCACCGTTGGTTTGATCGCTTGCAGATCCTGCTGACCGGCATCTTCCATGTCATGTCCATCCCCCGGCCACAGGAGCCACCGCGTAATGCGTAATTTGATGTTGCTGGCCGCATTGGCCACGCCGTTTGCCCAGGCCGAAAGCCTGGACGTCGCCGCTCACTCGATGGTGCGCCTGCCCAACAAGTCTGCCAGCGTGCACCTCGAGCGTCTGCAAGTTGCCGAGTCAGCGACCTTGCTGCTGCCGGCCAGCCTTACCGAATTGAAGATCGATCAACTGGTGCTTGGGCGTGATGCGCGCATCGCCATCGCCCCCGCAGACAGCACCCTCAGCATCCAGGCAGGCTACGCCGTGCTGGAGCCAGGCAGCGAGATCAGCGCGCCGGGTTCGGCAGGCACCTACCAGCGTGCGGCCCGGCCGGGGCGCAACCTCGACCTGCAGTTGCAGGCGTTGCAGGCCGAGCAGGTGTCGATCGACGCCCGCGGTGGTGCCGGTGCACCGGGTTACGCCGGGCTGGATGGGGCCAATGGCAAGCCGGGTGGCTGCACCTGGGGCCAGGCCAGCCGTGGTGCCAATGGTGACAATGGCGGTGATGGCCATGACGGCGCCGCAGGTGGGCGCATTCGCCTGGCCGTGCCGGGCGATTTCCCGCAGGAGCGCATACATGTGCGTGTAGAAGGTGGTGCGCCGGGCAAACCGGGCGACGCCGGCAAGGCGGGGCAGGGCGGTGCCAGCAAAGGTTGCCTGGTGTATCGCACCGATGCAGGCGCCAAGGGCCGCGATGGCTTACCGGGGCAGGCAGGTGCGGCGGGCGAGGCGGGTGAATTGATCCTGCGCCAGCTATGACGGTTCGGCCTCTACGCGGGTAGCCCTGCGAAGAGGCCGTTGTCGTTCCCTCAGAGCGGAAGTCGCGAGCTGGCAACCGCTACCACGGCGATCCCCAGCAGCAGGTTGATACCGACCATGCGGCGAATCTTGCCCAGCACGGCGGCGCCGGTAGGCCAGTCCTCGGCCTGCACTGCCGCCTTCAGCTCAGGCAGCAGCAACGCCTGGATGCGCATGAACAGCGCGAACATCGCGATGCCGCCGCCCATCATCACTTGTATGTAGCGTGGTGCGGTCTCGAAGCCGTTGAAGCGCATGTGCAACATCCCGATACCACTTATCGCCAGAATGGCTACGGCCAGCCATACCCATCCGAAGAAGCGTCGGAAAACTTCCACCCACAACTTCAGGCGCGCAGGCCCTTCCAGCGCTGCGACCGCCGCTGGGCGCAGCACCAGCCAGGCGAAGAACATACCGCCGACCCAAACCAGGGCAGCCAGGACATGCAGTGTGTAGGGCAGGGCAAAGGCAAGCATCGGGATCTCCATGCGGCACAAAGGGCAATAGCGGGGTATGATAGCCGCCCCATGCGAAACACTGAAAATATATCCAGCCCTTCGGGCGCCTGTAGACCATGATCAGCAACGAACTCAAAGCCACCATCCAGGGCGCCTACTCGCGTTTTCTCGAAGCCAAGAGCCTCAAGCCGCGTTATGGCCAGCGCCTGATGATCGCCGAAGTGGCCAAGGTGCTCGGCGACATCGCCTGCGACGAAGACGGCCGCCGTGCCGGTGAGCCTGCCGTGGTCGCGGTGGAAGCCGGTACCGGTACCGGCAAGACCGTCGCCTACAGCCTGGCCGCGATTCCCGCCGCCAAGGCCGCAGGCAAGCGCCTGGTTATCGCCACCGCCACCGTGGCCCTGCAGGAGCAGATCGTCTTCAAGGACCTGCCCGACCTGATGCGCAACAGCGGCCTGAACTTCAGCTTCGCCTTGGCCAAGGGCCGTGGCCGCTACCTGTGCCTGTCCAAGCTCGACGTACTGCTGCAGGAAGGCCATGCCCAGTCGGCTACCGCCCAGCTGTTCGAGGAAGAAGGCTTTCGCATCGAGGTCGACGAGCGCAGCCAGAAGCTGTTCAACAGCATGATCGAGAAGCTTGCCGGCAATCGCTGGGACGGCGATCGCGACAGCTGGTCCGAGGCCTTGGAAGACCAGGACTGGGCGCGCCTGACCACCGACCACGGCCAGTGCACCGGCCGGCACTGCCCGAACTTCCAGCAATGCGTGTTCTATAAAGCGCGTGAAGGCATGGGCAAGGTCGATGTCATCGTCACCAACCACGACATGGTCCTGGCCGACCTGGCCCTGGGCGGCGGCGCCGTGCTGCCCGACCCGCGCGACACCATCTACGTGTTCGACGAAGGCCACCACCTGCCGGACAAAGCCATCGGCCACTTCGCCCACTATTCACGCCTGCGCTCCACCGCCGAGTGGCTGGAGCAGACCGCCAAGAACCTCACCAAGCTGCTGGCCCAGCACCCGCTGCCAGGCGACCTTGGCCGATTGATCGAGCAGGTACCGGAGCTGGCGCGCGAGGTGCGTACCCAGCAGCAATTCATGTTCACCCTGTGCGAGCAGGTCGCCGACTTCCGCCCTGGCGAGGACATGGAAGGCCGCGACCGGCCTCGCTACCGTTTCGAAGGCGGCGTGGTGCCGGAGCAGATCCGCGAAGTCGGCATCGAGTTGAAAAAAGGCTTCGCCCGCCTGAACGACCTGTTTACCCGCCTGGCCGACCTGCTCAAGGAAGGCATGGATGGCGAGACCAGCATCGGTATCGCCAGCCACCAGGCCGAAGAATGGTACCCGCTGTTCGGCAGCCTGGTGACCCGCGCCCAGGGCAACTGGGAACTGTGGACCGCCTTCACCGCCGAAGACCCACAAGACAACCCGCCCATGGCGCGTTGGCTGACCCTGGCCGAAAGCGGCGCGCTGTTCGACATCGAGGTCAACGCTAGCCCCATCCTGGCCGCCGAAATGCTGCGCCGCACCCTGTGGAACGTAGCCCATGGCGCCCTGGTGACTTCGGCCACCCTCACCGCGCTGGGCAAGTTCGACCGCTTCCGCATGCGCTCGGGCTTGCCGCGTGATGCCGTGACCTGCGTGGTACCCAGCCCGTTCGTGCATGGTGATGCCGGCTTGCTGCGAGTGCCCGACCTGGGCGCCGACCCGCGCGACGTGCCGGGCCATACCGCCTCCATCGTCCGCGCGCTACCCGATATCCTCGAGGATGCCCGCGGCTCGCTGGTGCTGTTCTCGTCGCGCAAGCAGATGCAGGACGTGTTCGACGGCCTGGACCGCGACTGGCGCAAGATGGTGCTGATCCAGGGCAACCTGTCCAAGCAGGAAACCCTGAACAAGCACAAGGCCCGGGTCGACGACGGCCAGCACAGCGTGTTGTTCGGCCTGGCGAGCTTTTCCGAAGGGGTCGACTTGCCCGGTGCCTACTGCGAGCACGTGGTCATCGCCAAGATCCCCTTCGCCGTGCCGGATGACCCGGTCGAGGCGGCCCTGGCCGAATGGATCGAAGCACGGGGAGGCAACCCGTTCATGGAAATCGCCGTGCCCGACGCCTCGTTGCGCCTGATCCAGGCCTGTGGCCGACTGCTGCGCACCGAGCAGGACCGTGGCGTCATCACCTTGCTTGACCGGCGTCTGGTCACCCAACGTTACGGCAAGGCTATCCTCAACGCGTTGCCGCCGTTTCGCCGCGAGATCGAATGAACACCGGCGCACGACGCGCCGGTGCTGTTGTCCATACTCGGTCACGGGCCCATGAGGGCCCTGAAGGAGACTCCCCGCCTTATGTTCCGCCGCTGCCTGTCCGCCCTTTTCACGCTGTTGTTCTGCTCGCCGCTGCTGGCCGGGCAGCAGACGCTGTTCAGCTTCGTGCGCCCGGCCTCGGTGGTCAACGTGGCCAGCGAGGGCGCCGACATGCCGCAATACAACGCGGAGCAGACAGCGGAAGGCGAGGTGCTCAGGCGCGTGGTGTTCAACCCCGTGGCGCGGCCGACCTTGCGCCTGAGCCCGCAGAGCGGCGCTTGGGACTGGTCCGCCGGGCAGTTCCTGACCTTGCGCCTGCAAAGTGCCATGGACTGGGCGTTGACCGTCGACGTAACGCTTCAAGGCAGCGATGGCCGCACCCTCACCAGCCGTATCGACCTGCCGGCAGGGCCTGCGCAAACCGTGATGGTGCCGCTGAAAGCCAGTTCTCCCCTGGCCCAGGGCATGCGCGCCGGGCCGCCCATGCCGTGGACCTTCGAAGGGCAGCGGCTGTTGCTGGCCAGCAGTCACGGTGAACTCGACCTGAGCCAAGTCATTTCGGTCAGCCTGAGTATCCCAGCGCCGAAGGTGGCGCAGAACCTGCTGATCGAGAAAGTCGGCATCCAGGATGACGATCTGGCACTGAAGGCCGCCTACAGCGGGTTGATCGACGGCTATGGGCAGTCCACCCGTGGGCAATGGCCGGAGAAGATCGTCCAGGACGAACAACTCAAGGCCGCTGCCAGTCGTGAGCGCCAGCAGCTCAAGGCCTGGCTCGCCGAACGCGAAAAACAGCGACTGGACCCCTACGGCGGGCTGCTGGCCGGCCCTGCATTCGAGGCCAAGGGTTTTTTTCGCACCGAAAAGCGTGATGGCCGCTGGTACCTGGTGACCCCCGATGGCCACCCGTTCTACTCGCTGGGTGTCAATGCCGTTGCCGCAGACGCAGGTCAGACCTACGTCGAAGGCCGCGAGGCCATGTTCAAGGCATTGCCAGCCGAAGGCGATGCGCTGGCGGCCTTCTACGGCAAGGGCAATAACGACGATGGCAATGCATCGTCGCAAGGGCGCGGTTTCAAGCAAGGGCGTTGGTTCGACTTCTATGCCGCCAACCTCCTGCGCACCCATGCATCGCCATGCTCGGCAGACGCTGCACAACCTTGCCCAGCCGCCAGCCTGGATGCCCCGCGCTGGCAGGCCCACACCCTGGACCGCCTGCAGGCCTGGGGCTTCAACACCCTGGGTAACTGGAGCGACCCCGCCCTGGGCCAAGCCCAACGCATGCCCTACACCCTGTCGCTATCGATCGTCGGTGACTACGCCAGCATCAGCACTGGCATGGACTGGTGGGGGCGTATGCCCGACCCGTTCGACCCGCGCTTCGCCATGGCCACCGAGCGTGCCGTGGCCATCGCTGCCCGCGACCACCGCGACGACACCTGGCTGATCGGCTACTTCGCCGATGACGAATTGGCCGCCCAAGGCATCATTAAGATGGACTAGTCCTCTTCGCGGGCAAGCC